>CAKQCH010000029.1:0-28015 GCA_934216735.1 uncultured Prevotella sp. | reverse complement strand
AAAGTAAATAACAAAATGTCAGATAAAATTAAACCAAGTGAGGTGTCTGAAGTGCTTCAGCAGCAGCTCCAGGAGGTGAATGGCTCTCAGCAGTTTGACGAGGTGGGTACCGTGCTTACCGTCAGCGATGGCGTGGCTCGTATCTACGGTCTTCGCAATGCAGAGGCTAACGAGCTTCTTGAGTTCGAGAACGGCACTATGGCGATCGTCATGAACTTGGAGGAAGACAATGTAGGTTGTGTCCTCTTAGGTCCTACTGCTGGCATCAAGGAGGGACAGAGCGTGAAGCGTACTCACCGTATCGCTTCTATCCGCGTGAACGACAACTTCTTAGGTCGTGTCGTTAACCCTCTGGGTCAGGCTATCGATGGTCTGGGTGATATCGATCTCACCGGCGCTTTCGAGATGCCGCTGGATCGTAAGGCTCCTGGTGTGATCTATCGTCAGCCAGTGAAGGAGCCTCTGCAGACAGGTTTGAAGGCCGTGGATTCCATGATTCCTATCGGACGTGGACAGCGTGAGTTGATCATCGGCGACCGTCAGACCGGTAAGACTGCCATCGCAGTGGATACCATCATCAACCAGAAGAGTTTCTATGAGGCAGGCAAGCCTGTATATTGTATCTATGTAGCCATCGGCCAGAAAGCATCTACCGTTGCAGCATTGGTACAGAACCTGAAGGAGCACGGCGCCCTGCCATATACCATCATCGTAAGTGCTACCGCTGCCGATCCTGCAGCCATGCAGTATTACGCACCATTCGCCGGTGCTGCCATCGGTGAGTACTTCCGCGACCGTGGTTACTCAGCCCTCGTAGTATATGATGACTTGAGTAAGCAGGCTGTGGCTTACCGTGAGGTATCATTGATCCTCCGCCGTCCATCAGGACGTGAGGCTTATCCTGGTGATGTGTTCTATCTCCACTCTCGTCTGTTGGAGCGTGCCGCTCGTATCAACGACCAGCAGGAGGTAGCCGAGCAGATGAACGACCTTCCTGAGTGCCTGAAGGGCAAGGTGAAGGGTGGTGGCTCCTTGACAGCCCTCCCAATCATCGAGACCCAGGCAGGTGACGTTTCTGCCTACATCCCAACCAACGTGATTTCCATCACCGACGGTCAGATCTTCCTGGAGACCGACCTCTTCAACCAGGGCTTCCGCCCAGCTATCAACGTAGGTATCTCTGTATCTCGTGTAGGTGGTTCTGCCCAGATCAAGAGTATGAAGAAGGTGGCTGGTACCCTGAAGATCGATATGGCTCAGTATCGTGAGCTGGAGGCTTTCTCTAAGTTCTCTAGTGATATGGATGCCGTAACAGCGATGACACTGGACCGTGGTAGAAAGAACGACCAGTTGCTGGTTCAGCCTCAGTATCGCCCTATGCCAGTGGGCGAGCAGGTGGCTATCCTCTATTGTGGTGTGCACGGACTGATGCACGACGTGCCAATGGATAAGGTACGCGAGTGCCAGGATCAGTTCCTCGACGCTATGCGCAGCCAGCACGCCGACGTAATCGAGACTTTGGCTGATGGTAAGCTCACCGACGATTGCATCGCGGTGATCAAGGATACCATGGCTAATGTAGCAGGACAATATAAAGCGTAATAGCCTATGCCGTCGTTAAAAGAGATTAAGACTCGCATCGCCAGCGTCAACAGTACCCGTAAGATTACGAGTGCGATGAAGATGGTGGCATCCAGCAAGTTGCATCATGCTCAGGTAGCTATCCAGAATATGCTGCCTTATGAGAATATGCTGGAGCATATCCTGAAGAGCTTCCTGGTGAGTACTCCGAATGTGGACCATGAGTTGCAGGTGGAGCACAAGGAAATCAAGCGTGTGGCTCTCATCGTATATAGCTCTAACAGCAGTTTGTGCGGTGGTTTCAACTCCAACGTCATCAAGATGATGATTCAGGCGGTGGACGAGTATAAGGCTCATGGCATTGACGACATCACGGTATATCCTATCGGCAGAAAGGTGGCTGAGAAGGCACAGAAGCTGGGTTTGAAGATTGGCGGTAACTTCATGGATATTGCCGATCATCCTAATTCAAGCGCTTGTGCCGACATCGCCCGCAAGCTTGCCAAGCAGTATGCTGCTGGCGAACTCGACAAGGTGGAGATGATCTATCACCACTTCAAGAGTGCCGGTTCGCAGATTCTGACCAAGAAGACTTTCCTGCCTATCGACCTCAGCACGGAGGCGATAGGAGAGGACAACGACCGTGACCTCACATCGAATGTGGCTACGGCGAAGGCTCAGGAGTATCTGCGCAAGAAGCAGGCTAGTGAGGATGAAAGACAGCGTGCAGAGGCGCATCCTCTGAACGATGACTTCATCGTGGAGCCGGATTTGGAGACTGTTTTGGGTGTATTGATTCCTAAGCAGCTTCATCTGATGGTTTACACTGCTTTGTTGGATAGTCAGGCGAGTGAGCATGCTGCCCGTATGGTTGCCATGCAGACTGCTACGGATAATGCCGATGAACTCTTGCGTGAACTGAATCTTCAGTATAACAAGAGTCGTCAACAGGCCATTACGAATGAATTGCTCGATATTGTGGGAGGTAGCGTGAATAACTAAGCTTCCCCGTTTCATCATAAAAAAAGAGGGTGTGTCATAAGTCCAAGACACACCCTCTTTTTTGTTGCTTCATCGTTTTTCTTCATCGGATTACGCTGAGTTAACGGAACATTCTTGCTTCACGGATTACGCACGGAATTTAAACGGATTTGGCCTTACGGCCATTGGGCTAGCGCATTCGCATTCCAGCTTTAGGGGGTATCGCCACGACCGTCAGGTCGAGTTTCCGTTTAAAATCCGTGAGTAATCCGAGGAAGGCGGTTAAGGTTCCGTTTATTCCGCGTAATCCGATGAATAATGACACACCCTCTTTTTTATGTCTTATTTTTTATTTGCCTGTATATTTCTTGATGGCTTTGATAAAAGTATCGCCATATTTCTTGATCTTGAATTCTCCAATTCCGCTGATGAGACCGAATGCCTGGAGGGTGGTAGGCTTCATCTTGGTTAATTCGTGCAGACTCTTATCTGATAGCACGATATATGGAGGATAGCCCTGCTCATCGGCAAGATTCTTTCTGATCTTACGCAGATATTCAAAGAGCTTCTTATCTTCTACATTGGATGTTTCATCCTCGAAAATCACACGCTCGGCATGAACCACAGGGATGCTGTTTCCTCTTGATGGTCTGTTGACCCTTTGCGGACGAGGAGAACGCTCTTCATTCTCAACAATCGCCAGCGAAACCTGATGCTCTCCCTTGAGAACCTTCCAGCCTAATTGCGTGACTTTCATCTGATTATGCATATTGTACGCCACTTCGAAGAACCCCATCTGCAGCATCTGGAGCATGTATGCCTGCCAGTCGCGGACGCTCACGTCCTTGCCCACACCAAAGGTCTTCAGTTCGTTGTAGTGGTTGCGAGCCACGGCAGGCGTCATCATCCCTCTCAATATCTCGATGCAGGTGCCCACGGCAATCTTTTCGCCCGCACGGACCACGGCACTCAGCGCCTTCTGGGTAAGCACGGTGCCATCGAAGGTATGGGGCGGATTCTTGCACACATCGCAATGACCGCAATCCTTCGCCGCCGTCTCTCCGAAATAATTCAGGAGGATTCTTCTTCGGCACACTCTCGATTCGGCGTATTCTTCCATTCTGCGCAGTTTTTCCAGATTCACCGCTTTCTGTCCGCTTTCTTCGCAGAACGAACGGAGGGTGATGATATCTGCCATCGAATAGAACAATACAGTATCGGCTGGTGCACCATCTCTTCCGGCTCGTCCTATCTCCTGATAGAAACTCTCTATGCTCTTCGGCATGTTATAATGAATCACCCATCGCACGTTGCCCTTGTCGATGCCCATTCCGAAGGCGATGGTAGCGCATACCACCTCTATCTGGTCCATCTTGAAACGCTCCTGCACAGAGGCACGCTGCTGGGCGGAGAGTCCGGCATGATAGGCTTCGGCATTGATGCCATGCGACTGTAGCGCCTCTGCCACCATCTCCGTGTTCTTGCGCGAGAGGCAGTAGATGATGCCTGCCTCTTCGGGACGACGGGCGATGAAATGGTAGATGAACTTCAGCTTCTCCTTCTTGGTGCTTTCCTGGCGCACGGAGAGACTGAGGTTGGGACGGTCGAAGCTGCTCACGAAGGTTCGTCCGTTCAGATGCAGCTGGTTGATGATGTCCTCGCGGGTAATCTTATCGGCTGTAGCCGTAAGCGCCATCACCGGAATGTCACGGAATTTCTCGTGAAGGAGTCCGAGCTGGGAATACTCCGGACGGAAATCGTGTCCCCACTGACTGATACAGTGGGCTTCATCCACGGCGAAGAGCGAAATCTTGATGTTGCTGAACAGATAAGGTATCTCGCTGAGGAGTTTTTCGGGAGAAACATAGAGCAGTTTCAGTTCGCCCGCTTCGCATCGTCGACGGATGATGACATCGTCGGTGACGTCATTACCGCTGTTCAGTGCCTCGGCAGGGATTCCGTTTGCCTTGAGTGCCTCCACCTGGTCGTGCATTAAGCTGATGAGGGGCGAGATGACCACGGCAGTGCCTTCCATCGCCAGCGCCGGAACCTGATAGCAGAGGCTCTTACCTCCGCCCGTAGGCATGAGCACGAGGCAGTCGTGGCCCTGCATCACTTCCTGGATGATGGCCTCCTGATTCGGTCGGAAGGAGTCGTATCCGAAGTACGATTTTAATATCTCGTTGATTTGCATATCTCTTAACTATTTTTCTTCTTTTTCGTTGGATATTCCTGCAAAGTTACGAAAAAAACGGGAGATTTATTACATTTCTTTATATAAATCGAGAAAAGTGGGCCGAAAAGTTTGAAAATTGAAATAAAAGTCGTACTTTTGCGGTAGAATAAAGGTTTTAAACATGGCAAAATGTAATGTAAACACCCAAGAGCGCTTCGCTGACATCCAGATGCTTCGTTACGAACTGAAGGGATTTGCCGAATTGTCGCTCAACCAGAAATTGTATATCTATTGCTTGTCAATGGCTACATTGATGGGACGTGACATCACGTTCGATCAGCAGGGAAAGTACAACCTGCGCATCCGCAAGACCCTGGAGGCAATCTATCGCCACTATAAGGGAACAGGAGAGAAGGCAGAGACGCTGGCATCTGACATCTGCGAAAGCGGAGAGTCTTCTGGAAAAGATATCTGCGAAAGCGAGGAATTCAAGGCTTTCGAGGTTTATCTGAAGCGAGTATGGTTCGCCAGCGGCATCCATCACCATTATGGCTGCGAGAAATTCAAGCCGGGATTCTCTGAGGAATTCTTCTATGAACTGATGGAGAACATCAACGAGGCGGAACTGCCGCTGAAGCGTGGAGAGAGCAAGGAAGACTTGCTCCGACTGCTGGTACCCGTAATCTTCGACCCGGAGGTGATGCCGAAGCGCGTGAACCAGACGGATGGCGAGGACCTGGTGCAGACTTCTGCCTGCAACTTCTATGAGGATGTGACCCAGGAGGAAGTGGAGCGGTTCTATGCCAAGATGAAGGATGCCGACGACGCTACTCCGCCATCTTATGGTCTCAATTCCAAGCTCACCAAGCGCAACGGCGAGATGGTAGAACTGGTTTGGAAGGAAGATGGACTCTATGGTGAGGCCATCAGGGAAATCGTATCCTGGCTGCTCAAGGCACAGAAATATGCCGAGAACGAGGGACAGAAGCACGTTATCGACCTGCTCGTGAAGTTCTATCGCACAGGTAATCTCGTGGATTTCGACCGATATAGCATCGCCTGGGTGCAGCAGCACGAGGGCATGGTGGATTTCATCAACGGATTCATCGAGGTTTATGGCGACCCGCTGGGACTGAAAGGTACCTGGGAGGGAATCGTGGAATACAAGGACCTGGAGGCCACCCAGCGCACGCAGACCATCAGTCAGAATGCACAGTGGTTTGAGGATCATTCGCCTGTGGATCCCCGCTTCCGCAAGCCGGAGGTGAAGGGCGTTACAGCCAATGTAATCTGTGCGGCGATGCTCGGTGGTGAGGAATATCCGGCTTCCGCCATCGGCATCAACCTGCCTAATGCCAACTGGATTCGCCAGGAGCACGGTTCGAAGAGTGTGACCATCGGCAACCTGACCGATGCCTACAACAAGGCGGCGCAGGGCAACGGATTCAGAGATGAGTTTGTTATCGACGAGGAGACCATAGCACTGATGAACCAGTATGCCGATATCACCGACGACCTGCATACAGATTTGCATGAGTGCCTGGGTCATGGCAGCGGTCAGCTTCTGCCTGGCACCGATGCTGATGCCCTGAAGGCGTATGGCAACACGATAGAGGAGGCGAGAGCCGACCTTTTCGGATTATATTATGTAGCCGACCACAAGCTGGTGGAATTGGGATTGACTCCTAACGACGAGGCTTACAAGGCACAGTATTACGGTTATCTGATGAACGGATTGCTCACCCAGACCATCCGCATCAAGGAGGGCGACAAGATTGAGGAGGCGCACATGAGAAACCGTGCCCTCATTGCCTGGTGGACGCTGGAGCATGCCGAGGGTGCCGTGGAACTGGTGACGGAAGAGGTAAGCTATGCTTCTGCCGAGGATGCCCTGAAGGATGCTGAGGGTAATATCGTAACCACCCGAACCTATGTGAAGGTGAATGATTACGAGAAGCTCCGCCATCTGTTTGGAGAATTGCTTGCTGAGATTCAGCGTATCAAGAGCGAGGGTGATTACGAGGCGGCCCGCCAGTTGGTGGAGAAATATGCCGTGAACATCGACCCAGCCTTGCATCGCGAGATTCTGGCGAGATACAAGAAGCTGAATCTGGCTCCATACAAGGGCTTTATCAATCCGAAGATGACGCTGGTGTTTGATGAGGAGGGCAATCCTATCGATGTAAATCTCGATTACGAGGAGAGCTATACCGACCAGATGCTCCGCTATTCTGAGGAATACGGATCGCTATAAATAATAAATATGACAGATAATAAGAACGAGGAATTTCCGATAGTAGATGAAATGGGCAATATCCTGGGTGCCATCACCCGAGGTCATGCCCATGATGGAAGCAAGATATTGCATCCTGTGGTTCATCTGCATGTATTCAACAGTAAGGGAGATTTATATCTCCAGCATCGTCCGGCATGGAAGGATATTCAGCCTGATAAGTGGGATACTGCCTGTGGCGGACATGTGGATTTGGGCGAAAGCGTGAACCAGGCGCTTCATCGTGAAGTGAGGGAAGAACTGGGAATCACGGATTTCGAGCCGGAGTCTTTAGGACACTATGTGTTTGAGAGTCAGAGAGAAAAGGAACTGGTATATGTGCATCGCTGTGTGTATGATGGCGAGGTGAAACCGAGCCAGGAGGAATTGGCTGGCGGCAGATTCTGGAGTAAGGAAGAAATCAAGGAAAACATAGGCAAAGGTGTTTTCACTCCGAATTTCGAAAACGAATACCAGAAGTTTTTCATGTTATAAGGTCACGCAGATTTCGCAGATAACGCAGATTTTTTTGATTGACTCTTTTTGTGTCCCACAGATTCCACAGATATACACAGATTTTTGACCTAAAATCTGCGTCATCTGCGAAATCTGCGTGACTATACATCATGCAGTTCCGGTTACTCGACCGAACAGGTCGCTTTCCGTTTAATCCGTGCGTAATCCGAAAAGCAAGAATGTTTCCGATAACTCCGCGTGAGATCCGATGAATAAAAACTCCGCAGATAAAATTATATCTCGAAGATACCCTTGAGTGCCCCTCTGGCGATATTCTCGTAATCTTCTCCGAAATCGCAGAAACGCATCACGGCATTGGCGGCAGCATGCTTCACACCCATGTTGTCACCCTGGAAGGCAACGGAAGCCTGGTCAAGGAACTCATTGATGCCACGCTCGTTAGGCTCTTTGCCATTTGCAAAGAGACGGGCGAGAAGCTGGAAACCAGCTATTTCGTAAAGCGGTTTGTCGCTGGCTATCCATTGATAGGCAATGACAGGCACATACTCCACATGCTGCAACAGGTTGAAGGCAAGCATCTCTGCCATCTCCTGGCTCTGCACCTGCTCCATCCAGATATCCGTTATCTCGGCAAGCATCCTGTCGGCAGGCATGATGAGGGTGGCAAGAATCTTGCACTCTCGGATGTCTTCCTTCCAAAGTTCAATGGCGAGGTCGTAATCCTTGCCGTATTCCTGCGCCATCTTCTTCAATTCATAGAAGGGCACACCCCAATTCAGTTTATATCCCAAGCCCTTGTCGCGCATGGATTGCGAACCCGGACCGTTCATCAACAAGCGAAAGCTTCGCTTGATAGTCATCAGTTTCTGATGTGTTTCTTCGTTCATCATTATTTAAATCTAAAGTTTTAATACCTTGCAGAACATTCCGTCGAACTGCTCTTCGATATTCGCTGGCTTATGCTTGAAGATGCCGAAGATGGCACTTCCGCTTCCGCTCATGGCAGCATATACGGCACCCAGATTATAGAGCTTCTGCTTGATTTCAGCAAGTTCAGGATGCATCGCAAAGATAGGAGCCTCGAAATCGTTGATGAGCTCATCCTTCCACGTCTCGATAGGCTGGCGCACGATGTCGCGGCAGCACTTGGCAGGCTGCTTCGGGGTGATGGCAGCATAGGCATCCTTGGTGCTTACGGCAATGTCATCGCGCTTCACCACCACAATGTAATAGCCCTTCATGTTGTCGCCAGGACCGCTCACCGGCATCAGTTCGTCGCCGATACCCTCAGCATAGCAGGCTGTATCTCCATCCTCAGGGTCAGCACTGATGAAGTAGGCGCAGTCGGCACCGAGTTTGGCAGCATATCTCTCCATCTCCGGTATTCCGATGTTGAGGCGGAAGCGCTCGTCGAGCAGACGGATCATGTAGGCAGCATCAGCAGATCCGCCACCCATTCCAGCCTGCGAAGGGATGCGCTTCACCAGATGAGCATGGATGCGAGGAATCTTGAAGTCGGCAGCAATCATATTGTATGCCTTCACCACCAGGTTCTTCTGCTCATCGCAATCTACAGCGTTGCCCGTAATCTTCAGGTCACAAGGCACCTCGCTTGGAAATTCATCGCCCATCAGCTTGATTTCCAGGGCGTCGGTAAGCGGGATAGGGTAGAACACGGTCTCCAGGTTGTGGTAGCCGTCAGCCCGCTTGCTTACTATGTTTAAGCCAAGATTTATTTTGGCGCATGGAAATGTAATCATAATCAATATTGTTTAAGAGTCGATAATACTAATATCATTATAATATTGATGCAAAGATATAAAAAATATCCCAATTCCAGCCCATTTCCTACAGATTATTTTCCTGGCAGCATTAAAAATATTAAAATCATCCCTATTTTGCAATATCTTTTGTATCTTTGCAAAATGTATCCTCGTTTCAGAAAGAGTGATTCCGCTTAAGGGGAAATATATTTTGAGTTAAGGCTAATAATATTTAGCCTTAAGACTAAAAATATTTATCCTTAAGGCTAAATAAATGATTAGATAAAAATAAAAAATAAAATAGCTATGAAGAAAGGTGATAAAGTAAGATTCCTGAGTGAAGTGGGCGGCGGAAAGGTGGCCGGCTTCCAGGGCAAAAATATCGTGTTGGTGGAGGATGAAGACGGATTCGAGATTCCGATGCCTATCAACGAGGTGGTAGTGGTGGAGCAGGACGACTATGCCATGGGCAAGATGATTTCTGCCAAGATGGATGCCAAGCAGAGAGCGGAGGAGCATGCCAACACCGAACTGCATCAGGACAGCCGAAGCATCAAGGCTATCCTGAACGAGCACGAGAACGACGTGGATATGAACGTAGAGGAGTATGATGCTGCCGACCGCGAGATTACCTTCGTGAAGCAGGTGCAGGAGCGTACGGGCGGCAACAAACTCAGCGCTTACCTCGCCTTCGTGCCTATCGACATCAAGGACGTGACCAATACCCGCTTCGAATCGTATATGGTGAACGACAGCAACTACTATCTGCGCTACACCTATCTCGTAGCCGAGGGCAATGCATGGACCCTGAAGGCTGAAGGCGAAATCGAGCCGAACACCAAACTCTTTATCGAGGAATTCGGTCGTGAAGCCCTGAACGAAATGGAGCACATCGCCATCCAGATGATAGCCTACAAGAAGGACAAGCCTTTCCTTCTGAAGCCAGCCACGGATGTTCAGTTCCGCCTCGACCCGGTGAAGTTCTACAAGCTTCATCTCTTCGAGGAGAATGACTTTTTCGAGACGCCTGCCTATCTCTTCACCATCGTAGAGAACGATGAAGTGGCACGTCCGCTGGTCATCGATTCCAAGCGCTTGAAGGAGCAGATGTATAAGGACGAGAAGGTGATAGCCAACACCAGCAAGAAGAAGAGCAAGAAGGATGACGGTACCCTCGTTATCGATCTTCATGCAGATGAAGTGCTTGAAACAACTGCTGGAATGAATTCTGCCGATATTCTTCATTATCAGATGGATATCTTCAAGAAGACGATGGCTGAGAACAAGAAGAACAAGGGACAGAAGATTATCTTCATCCATGGTAAGGGAGAGGGCGTTCTGCGCCAGGCACTCATCCATGAGCTGAACTATCGCTATAAGAGCTGCACCTATCAGGATGCTTCCTTCCAGGAGTATGGATATGGTGCCACACAGGTTACTATCCGATAAAAGTAATCATAAAGTTCAAAGTTCAAATCTCAAAGTTCAAAGTAACATGAAGTACGGATTTATTAAGGTGGCAAGTGCCATCCCTGCCGTCAAGGTGGGCGATGTCATCTTCAACACCCAACAGATAGAAAACCAGATAGCCCAGGCAGAAGGCAAGGGCGTAGAGATCATCACTTTTCCGGAATTATCCATCACGGGATATTCCTGTCAGGACCTCTTCCGCCAGCAGATGCTCCTGGAATCATCCGAGCAGGCAGTGATGATGCTGCTCGATTTCACCCGAAAGCTCGACATCATCTCTATTGTCGGTGCTCCGGTAGTGGTAGGCGACCTGCTGCTGAATTGCGGTATCGTGATTCAGCACGGACAGATTTTGGGCATCGTGCCAAAGACTTATCTGCCTAACTACAGCGAGTTCTACGAGAAGCGCTGGTTTGCCTCTGCGCAGGACTTGCGCGATTGCGAGGTTCGCTATGCCGGACATAGGGTGAAACTGACACCGGATGTGCAGATATTCCACACCTTCGACGGCGTGCAGTTTGGCGTGGAGATATGCGAGGATGTATGGGCTCCGGCTCCTCCTAGCAACAAGTTGGCGCTGGCTGGTGCCGACCTCATCTTCAATCTCTCTGCGAGCGATGAACTCATCGGAAAGCACAACTATCTGAAGAGTCTGCTGAGTCAGCAGAGTGCCCGCACCATGACGGGTTACATCTACAGTTCCTGCGGTTTCGGCGAGAGCACGCAGGATGTGGTTTATGGCGGAAATGCCCTGGTTTACGAGAATGGAGTATTACTTTCACAGAGTGAACGTTTTTCTCTTGACCCTCAGATGGTTATTGCGCAGGTAGATGTAGAGAAACTCCGTTCGGAACGTCGCACCAATTCCACCTACGTCAATGCCCAGCGCAACATTAAATATTCGGTTCTGGGCGGTCAGTTCAATATCCGAAACATCGATGCTGAGCCTACCGAGAACGAGCGTGAATTCGTGTTGGAGCGCGAGGTGAATCCGCATCCTTTCATTCCTACCAGCAGCGATATGAACGCCTCCTGCGAGGAGATTTTCAATATCCAGCTGATGGGTCTTGCCAAGCGCATCGTCCACACCCATGCCAAGACGGTGGTAGTGGGTATCAGCGGCGGATTGGATTCCACCCTTGCCCTGCTCGTCTGCGTCAAGGCATTTGATAAGCTGAAGATGGACCGCCGTGGCATCGTGGGTGTTACCATGCCTGGCTTCGGTACCACCGACCGCACCTACAACAACGCCATCTCGCTGATGAAGAGTCTGGGCATCACCATCCGCGAAATCAGCATCGCCAAGGCGGTGACCCAGCATTTCGAGGATATCGGTCATGATGCCAGCGTGCATGATGTAACCTATGAGAATTCGCAGGCACGCGAGCGTACGCAAATTCTGATGGATCTTGCCAACAAGATGGGCGGTATGGTGATAGGCACCGGTGACCTTTCTGAGCTGGCTCTGGGATGGGCCACCTATAATGGCGACCACATGAGCATGTATGGCGTGAATGCCAGCATCCCTAAGACCCTGATCCGCCATCTCGTGAACCATGTTGCCGAGAGTGGGGTGGATGAGCAGAGCCGCATCACCTTGCGCGACATCATCGATACGCCTATCAGTCCGGAACTGATTCCTGCCGATGAGAACGGAAACATCAAGCAGAAGACGGAAGACCTGGTGGGACCATACGAGTTGCACGATTTCTTCCTCTATTACTTCCTGCGTTTCGGATTCCGTCCTTCCAAGATTTACATGTTGGCTAAGAAGGCGTTCATCGATACCAAGTTGGAGCGTGTAAAGATCAGCGACAACGATCCGGATTCCTACGATGAGGAGACCATCAAGAAGTGGCTGAAGACCTTCGTGAGAAGATTCTTCAACCAGCAGTTCAAGCGCAGCTGTCTGCCTGATGGTCCGAAGGTGGGAAGCGTGAGTCTGAGTCCTCGTGGCGACTGGCGCATGCCTAGTGATGCCGCATCCACCATCTGGCTTCAGGAGGCGGAAAACCTGTAAGATTAGTGTAAAAACTGTTAAATAAAGAGCAGAATCATCCCACTTTGCCGGATATTTTCTTATATTTGCAAAGTCAAACAGAATATTGATTTAAAAATCAGAGCTATGACGCAAAGAGAAGATAAACAACGGGCAAGAACAAGTAGGGAGGAACTAGGAAAGTTCTTCTATAACTTAGCAGCTATGTGCTTTGGTACGACTGTACTTGGAAGTGGTATGGCTTTGGTTACGGATACTGGTAATCCTGAAAGACTTTTAGGTATGTTTGTCGGAGGTGTTGTTGGAACGGTGGCTTTAGCTTACGTTGCGTTTATAATAATTAATTTAAAAATAAAACAATAATTTATGAAACAGTTGGATTTTACAACAGGTATGACCTTGATTTACGGCTTGATTGCATTAATAGCAATTGCTATAAGCATTTGGCTTTCTACCAAATGGGGTAAGAAATGGCTCCGTAGTCTGGACTGATTTCCAACCCTCAACAGTTTTGGATTTTAGCGTTTGGGCTGATGGCTTTTCCTGCCAGCCTTAATAGAATATTGATTCCCGATTTGAGCATCCGATACTATTTTGGTGCTCAAATCGGGATTTTTAATAGAAAAATTATTAATTTATTACCCCTTTATTCGGGAAAAACATATTTTTTTTGTAACTTTGCGCCCAAAAGTAAAAACAATATAAAATTAAAATAGATAATATGGCTAAGAAATTTGCCGAGCACAACGGTCTGAATTTGACTCAGACAAACAATGACGTACTAGCAGCGTGGGAGAAAAACGATATCTTCCACAAGTCTATCGACGAGCGTGAAGGCTGCCCTCAGTTTATCTTCTTCGAGGGACCTCCATCAGCTAATGGCCACCCGGGTATTCACCACGTGTTGGCACGTAGTATCAAGGATACATTCAACAGATACAAGACCATGAAGGGCTTCCAGGTTCACCGCAAGGCGGGATGGGATACCCACGGACTCCCTGTTGAACTCGGTGTCGAGAAGGAACTCGGCATCACCAAGAAGGATATCGACAACAAGGCTTCTGAGAAGTATATCTCTACAGAAGACTACAACCACAAGTGCCGCGAGAACGTGATGAAGTTCACCGCTGAGTGGCGCGAGTTGACCGAGAAGATGGGTTACTTCGTAGATCTCGACCATCCTTATATCACCTACGATAACAAGTATATCGAGACACTTTGGTGGCTCCTCAAGCAGCTCTACAACAAGGGCCTGCTCTATAAGGGTTACACCATACAGCCATACTCTCCAGGCGCAGGTACAGGTTTGAGCTCTCATGAGTTGAACCAGCCTGGCTGCTATCGCGATGTTAAGGACCTCACTACCACAGCCCAGTTCCTCATCAAGGATCCTAAAGCAGAGTGGACCAAGTGGGGCAAGCCTTACTTCATCGCATGGACCACTACACCTTGGACTTTGCCATCAAACGTGGCTCTCTGTGTGGGTCCTAAGATCGACTATGTAGCCATCGAGACCTACAACCTCTACAATGGCGAGCCTATGACACTCGTGATGGCTGAGGCTTTGGTAGGTTCATATCTGAAGGCAGACCAGGAGTGCAAGGAAGGCGATCTCCTGCCATTCGACAAGGAGAAGAAGCAGTGCCCATGGCGCATTATCGACCACATGAAGGGTACAGACCTCGAAGGCTTGCACTACGAGCAGCTCCTGCCATGGGTAAAGCCATGCGAGAAGGTAGATGCTTTTGCTCCAGCTTTCGTTACAGAATATGCTGCTGCTCATCCTGAGAAGGTATTCGCTTCTGAGGATGGTCGCGATAAGTTCGTTGAGATGGATAGCGAGGCTTTCCGTGTCATCCTCGGCGACTACGTTACTACCGATGACGGTACAGGTATCGTGCACATCGCTCCTACATTCGGTGCCGATGATGCCAAGGTGGCTAAGGATGCCAACATCCCAGCCCTCTACCTTATTAATAAAAAGGGTGAGACCCGCCCAATGGTTGACCTGCAGGGTAAGTTCTATCTCATCGAAGACCTCGATGCCAACTTCGTAAGCGCTTGCGTCAACAAGGAGGCATACGCTCATCACGCAGGCGACTACGTGAAGAATGCCTACGACCCACAGTTTAATGTGGATGGTGTTTGGGACAAGAAGGCTTCTGATAAGGCTGAAGACCTGAACATCGTACTCTGCTACGAGTTGAAGCAGGAGGGCAAGGCTTTCAAGAGCGAGAAACATGTTCACAACTATCCTCACTGCTGGCGTACCGACAAGCCTATCCTCTACTACCCATTGGATAGCTGGTTTATCAAGGATACTGCCCGCAAGGAGCGCATGGTAGAACTCAATAAGACCATCAACTGGCAGCCTGAGAGCACTGGTACTGGCCGTTTCGGCAACTGGCTCGAAAACCTGAACGACTGGAACCTTTCACGTTCCCGCTTCTGGGGTACTCCATTGCCTATCTGGCGTGATGAGAACCGTGGCGAGAAGTGCATCGGCAGTCTCGAGGAGCTCTATGCTGAAATCGAAAAGTCAGTGGCTGCCGGCATCATGCAGAGCAACCCATTGAAGGAGAACGGTTTCGTTCCTGGCGACTACAGTCAGGAGAACTATGATAAGATTGACCTCCACCGTCCATACGTTGACAAGATTGTATTGGTTAATGAGGAGGGCAAGCCAATGTATCGTGAGAGCGACCTCATCGACGTATGGTTCGATTCAGGTTCAATGCCTTACGCCCAGCTCCACTACCCATTCGAGGGCGAGATGGCTCGTGGCACAGAGGCTGACCGCGATGCACTCATCCACAGCACCTACGAGGGATATGCTATTCCTCCTAAGTTCTATCCAGCCGACTTCATCAACGAGGGCGTGGATCAGACCCGTGGATGGTTCTTCACCCTGCACGCCATCGCTACCATGGTATTCGACAGCGTGGCTTTCAAGAACGTTATCTCTTCTGGTCTCGTTCTCGATGCCAAGGGTAACAAGATGAGTAAGCACGTGGGTAACGTGACTAACCCATTCGAGATGATCGATAAGTATGGTGCCGACCCAGTTCGTTTCTATATGATGACCAACAGCGAGCCTTGGGACAACCTCAAGTTCGACCCTAACGGTGTAGATGAGACCCGTCGCAAGTTCTTCGGTACCTTATATAATACCTACAGCTTCTTCGCCCTCTACGCTAATGTAGATGGTTTCGATGCAGAGGCTGCTCAGGTGCCATTCGAGAAGCGACCAGAGATCGACCGCTGGATTCTCTCTTCACTCAATACCCTCATCAAGGGCGTTGACAGAGAGTTGGCTGGCTACGACCCAACCCGCGCAGGCCGTCTCATCGATGCATTCGTGAACGATGACCTCTCTAACTGGTACGTTCGTCTGAACCGTAAACGTTTCTGGGGTAAAGAGATGAGCGAGGATAAGCTGAGTGCTTACCAGACTCTCTATACCTGTCTGATGACAGTGGCTAAGCTCCTGGCACCATTCGCTCCATTCTATGCAGACGAGTTGTATCACGACTTGGGCGGCGAGTTGGAGAGCGTACATCTCGACAAGTTCCCTGTAGCTGATGAGACAGCTATTGATGCCGACCTGGAGGAGCGTATGGCCATCGCCCAGAAGATTACTTCTATGGTATTGGCATTGCGCCGCAAGGTGAACATCAAGGTGCGTCAGCCACTGCAGCAGATTATGATTCCTGCCGTAGATGATGTACAGAAGGCACACATCGAGGCAGTAGCAGGACTGTTGAAGAACGAGGTGAACGTGAAGGAGGTTAACTTCATTGAGGGTCAGGGCATTCTCGTGAAGAAGGTGAAGTGTAACTTCAGAGTGATGGGTAAGAAGTTCGGCAAGCTGATGAAGGGTGTTGCTGCCCAGATGTCAGCACTCGACCAGGACCAGATTGCAGCCTTCGAGAAGGCAGGCAACATCACATTGAATATCGACGGACAGGAAGCCGTGGTAGAGGTAGCCGACGTGGAGATTATCTCAGAGGATATCCCAGGATGGCTCGTATCTAACGAGGGCAATCTGACCGTAGCGCTTGAGGTAGAGTTGACTCCAGAGTTGAAGAAGGAGGGTATGGCTCGTGAGCTGATCAACCGTATCCAGAACCTCCGCAAGGAGACAGGACTGGAGATTACCGACCGCATCAAGGTGACTGTGGCTTCCAATGAGGAGACCGACGCAGCCATCGAGGCATTCGGCGACTACATCAAGGGTCAGGTATTGGCAGACAGCATCGAAATCGGCGACAACGCAGGTGTTGAGACCGAGTTTGATGACTTTAAGTTGAACATTCTCGTAGAGAAGAATTAAATAAATAGGAGTTGGAAGTTAGGAGTCAGGAGTTATCCGAAGCTACTTGCTTCTAACTTCTATTCCTTGACCTTTTAAAAAATTAATAACTTTATAACGTTTAAAGAAACATCTATGGCTAACGAAAAGGCACGTTATAGCGATAAGGATCTCGAGGAGTTCCGCGCTATTATTGAAGAGAAATTGAAGGTGGCAAAGCAGACTTACCGCGAGTGTATGGCTCAGCTGAACCATTCAGACAGTAATGATGTGGTAGATACATCACCAACCTACAAGGCCCTGGAGGAGGGAAGCGAGGCGCAGAGCAAGGAGGAGATTATCCAGATGGCGCAGCGCCAGCAGAAGTTTATCAAGGGATTGGAGGCAGCGTTGGTTCGCATCCAGAACAAGACTTACGGCATCGACCGTGAGACTGGCGAGCTGATTCCTAAGGAGCGCTTGCGTGCTGTACCTCATGCCACATTGAGTGTAGCTTCCAAAGAGGCTAGAAAGAAATAATAAATGGAGAAAAAAAGTAAATTACATATCGGCTGGCTCGTCACGGCAATGGTGGTTGTGCTGCTTATCATCGACCAATGGATTAAGCTGTACATCAAGACCCACTTTTGCCTTGGCGAGTCTGTTCGTGTTACAGACTGGTTCTTTATCGATTTCGTAGAGAACAATGGTATGGCGTGGGGCATGTCGTTCATCGGCAAGTTCTGGCTGAGCCTCGTGCGCTCGGTTGCCATCGTCGCCCTGATATGGTATCTTCACCGCATCATCAAGCAGGGCAAGCATCGCCTTATCTACATCATCCTGGTGGCACTGGTGCTCGCCGGCGCCATCGGCAACATGATAGATTCCATGTTCTATGGGTTGATGTTCACGGCTTCCTCGCCTTATTATGTGGCTTACCAGGTGCCGTTCGGTGAAGGTTATGCGCCTTTCTTCATGGGCAAGGTGGTGGATATGTTCCGCTTCCCGTTCTTCACCTATACGTGGCCGGAGTGGTTCCCAATCTGGGGTGGACAGCAGGGCACGTTCTTCGACCCTGTGTTCAATTTCGCGGATTCATGTGTCAGCGTGGGTATCATCGCCATGCTCATCTTCTGCCGTAAGGAATTGGAAGAGCTGGGAGAGGGAAAGAAGAAATCTTCTGAAGAATCTGCCCGGAAATCATAAGATAGGAGGAATATGGGATGAAGAAGATTTGTGCGTTTTTCTCGATATTGATATGCCTGCTTCTGGGCGTGGTTTCCTGTAAGCCATCCCTGCCTGGAGATGTGTTGTCGAAGGGCAAGATGGCGGATATCCTCTACGATTATCACGTGGCGCTCTCGATGGCGCATTCGGCTGATGGAGGGGATACCGGACAGAGCATCACGTATCGCGAGGCAGTGCTCAGAAAGCACGATGTAACTTCGGCTGAATTCGACAGTTCGATGGTGTATTACATGCGCCACACCGAACTGCTGGAGGATGTATATAAGGAATTGGGCGACCGCCTGAACAACGAGATTGTAGCCCTGGGTGGTAATGCAGACGCCAGCCAGTTTGATAATCTTTCTGCCACGGGCGATACTGCCAACGTGTGGAATCTGGCACCAGCCATGGTTCTTTCAGCCACAACGCCGTTTAATGCGGTAAGCTTCGATATTCCGGTGGATACCGCCTTTCATAAGGGCGACCGCCTGATGCTCGATTTCGATACGCAGTTCATCTTCCAGGATGGCATGCGTGGTGGTGTGGCTTTGCTCGCCGTGCAGTTTAAGAATGATAGCATTGCCCAGCAGGTTACCCAGATTTCCAATTCTCAGCATTGCTCTATCCAGGTGGCTGATAATGACAATCTTGGCATCAAGAGTGTGAAGGGATACTTTATGCTGTCTGATGGTTCTTTTGCTTCGGACATGCCGTCTTCTTCCACGCTCAAACTGATGTTCGTAGAGCATATCAAGCTGGTTCGCATGCATCAGCCAAAGTCTGTCCAGACTCCGGCTTCTTCTGCCGGAGCATCTTCTACTGACAGTTTGAAGAAGGATAGTGCCCAGCGCATGGGAGCAGCATCCTCTGCTCCTTCATCATCCGCTGCCACTCCTTCATCATCCTCTCAGACTCAGATGATGCATTCTGAACCGCTTCCGGGCAAACCGGGAACGCTTCCTCCGGGAAGACCAACGAGAATGCTTCCACCTAAGCAGCTGAAGGGCGAACCGCTGAAGGCAACCAATCTGCGATAGGAAAAGTGATGTGATGGAAGATTTAAGAAGATGCGGAGCCCATCAGGTGATATTGCCCGATGGCTCGATACTGCAGCAGGCTGTGGTAGAAATACAGGAGGGCAGGGTGGTGAACTACTTCGAGTTTCGCGAGGAGTTGCCGATGACCGAATGGTTAGGTGGCGAAATCCGGGTGGAACGGGATGAAGAAGGCATTCTCCGAGCCCTGTGGAACGGAAAATACATTAAACAATAAAACATTAATAATATGTTAAGCGTAGATCAATTAGAAGACAAGTTGATAGACTTGGCATTTGCTGAGGATATCGGTGATGGCGACCACACAACCTTGTGTTGCATTCCTGAGGACGCCATGGGTAAGAGCCATTTGCTCATCAAGGAAGATGGCGTGTTGGCTGGTGTAGAAATGGCTAAGAAGGTATTCGCCCGCTTCGACCCTACCATGAAGGTGGAGGTATTGTTGCAGGATGGTACCCACGTAAAGAAGGGCGACATCGCCATGATCGTAGAGGGTAAGACCCGTTCTCTGCTCCAGACAGAGCGCCTCATGCTCAACATCATGCAGCGCATGAGCGGTATCGCTACCATGACTGCCAAGTATGTGAAGCGCCTCGAAGGTACCAAGACTCACATCCTCGATACCCGCAAGACCACTCCAGGTCTCCGCATGTTGGAGAAGCAGGCTGTGAAGATTGGTGGCGGTATGAACCATCGCATCGGTCTCTTCGATATGATTCTCCTCAAGGACAACCACATCGATTTCGCTGGCGGCATCGATAATGCTATCGACCGTTGCCATGCTTATCTCAAGGAGAAGGGTTTAGATCTGAAGATTGAAATTGAGGTTCGCAGCTTCGATGAGCTCGACCAGGTGTTGAAGCACGGCGGTGTAAACCGTATCATGCTCGACAACTTCTCGGTGCCTGATACCAAGAAGGCTGTGGATATCATCGCCGGCAAGTATGAGACTGAGTCATCTGGCGGTATCACCTACGATACCATCCGCGACTATGCAGAGCAGGGCGTTGACTTCATCTCTGTAGGTGCCTTGACACACAGTGTGAAGGGCTTGGATATGAGCTTCAAGGCTTGCGATTAAGTGAAGAATGAAGAGGGAAGAGTGAAGAATTCAATTGCTCTTCTCTTTTTGTATATATAAATTTTGTATATATAAATAAGGTATATTATATGAATAAGATTTTTGCTTCAGCCTTGATGGCTGTGGCTATGATGGGCTGCGTCTCTGAGGCTGAGGCTTGCAGCAACTTCATCGTGGGCAAGAAGGCATCTGTGGATGGTTCCGTGATGTGTTCTTACAGTGCCGACGACTACGGTATGTTCCAGTACCTCTGCCATTATCCTGCGGCTAAGCACGCCAAGGGCGAGATGCGCAAGATTTACGACTGGGATACCAACAAGTATCATGGTGAGATTCCTGAGGCTGCCGAGACTTATAGCGTTATCGGAAATATCAACGAGTGGCAGGTTACCATCGGCGAAACTACCTATGGCGGTCGTGAGGAGATGGCAGATTCCACTGGTATCATGGACTACGGTTCGCTTATCTACGTGGCTTTGCAGCGCAGTAAGACTGCTCGCGAGGCTATCAAGGTGATGACCACTCTCGCCAATACCTATGGTTATAATTCAGAAGGCGAGACCTTCACCATTTGTGATCCTAACGAGGCTTGGATCATGGAGATGATGGGTAAGGGTGCCGGTTCCAAGGGTGCTGTCTGGGTAGCTCTCCGTATTCCGGATGATGCCATCTGTGCACATGCTAACCAGAGCCGCATCGGCAAGTTCAATATGAAGGACAAGAAGAACGTGATGTATGCCAAGGATGTGGTTTCCTTTGCCCGCAGCAAGGGCTGGTTCCAGGGCAAGGATGCTGATTTCTCTTGGAAGATGGCGTATGCGAAGCCTGATTTCTCGGGTCGTCGTTTCTGCGATGCCCGTGCCTGGGCGATGCTGAACCATTTCTACGATATGAGTCCTTACCTGGATTGGGCACTCGGCAAGAATCCTGATGCGCAGGATATGCCTCTCTGGGTGGTTCCTGACAAGAAGGTGAGCGTGAAGGATGTGGAGAATGTGATGCGCGACCATTACGAGGGTACTCCTCTTTCTGTAGCCGACGGTTCTGATATCGGTGGCGGTATCTGGGAGATGCCTTATCGTCCTACACCATTGATGTATAAGGTGGATGGCAAGCAGTATTTCAACGAGCGTCCTGTAAGCACCCAGCAGACTGGTTTCGTATTCGTGAGCCAGATGCGTTCATGGTTGCCAAGAGAGATTGGCGGTGTGTTCTGGTTTGCCAACGATGATGCCAACATGGCTGCGTTCACACCGGTTTACTGCTCAATGACTCAGCGTCCTGAGTGTTATAATACTCCTGGTGTTGATGCGGTGCATTTCAGCAAGAAGAATGCTTACTGGGTTTGCAACATGACCAGCAACATGGTTTATCCTCGTTACAGCCTGATGTTCCCAACCTTGAAGGAGGTTCGTGATAGTTTGGACAACAGCTATTTTGCTGCTCAGGCAGGTGTTGAGAAGAAGGCTCAGGAGCTTTATGCTCAGAACCCACAGGCTGCCGTGAAGTATCTCAACGACTACAGTGTTGAGAAGGCTCAGCAGATGTTGGCTCGCTGGAACCAGCTTTTCGAGTTCATGGTGGTGAAGTATAATGATATGATCATCAAGCCAACCGATAAGAATGGTAATTTCGAGAAGACCCCTTATGGTTTGGGTGCTCGTCCAGCCCGTCCTGGTTATCCGGAGAAGTATGCCAAGCAGCTTGTGAAGCAGAGTGGCGACAAGTTCCTGGTACCTGAGGAGAAGAAATAATAAATAAAAAGAGGGTGTGTCATGATTCATCGGATTACGCGGAATAAACGGAACCTTAACCGCCTTCCTCGGATTACTCACGGATTTTAAACGGAAACTCGACCTGGCGGTCGTGGCGATACCCCCTAAAGCTGGAATGCGAATGCGCTAGCCCAATGGCCGTAAGGCCAAATCCGTTTAAATTCCGTGCGTAATCCGTGAAGCAAGAATGTTCCGTTAACTCAGTGTAATCCGATGAAGAAAAACGATGAAGCAACAAAAAAGAGGGTGTGTCTTGGACTTTTGACATACCCTCTCTTTTTCTTTTATTTTTAAATAGCTCTTTTATAAACTCTTTTAGATGAGCTCTAAAATTGTATTTATGATTTTTTCAATCTTTGATGAGTCTGTGGCTTGATCCAGTTTCTGGTTGATTTTCTCTTCCAGCTTTTTCTGAACCTTATCGGCAGCCTTATCCATGGCTTCATTAGCCTTGTCTTCCAGCTTCTTCTGAACTCTCGAACTGATGCTGCCATCGGCAGATTCATCAACAGGATTTCCGTTTTCATCAAGATTTGCATTGCTATCAGATGAAGATGAGGCTGAATTATCTCCGACGGTATTATCGTCTGATGTTGAGGAAGATTCCTCAATCTGCAGATTATCCGTATTTTCCAGTGCCTTCACCATATCATCGGCATTCATGGTGTAAACCTTGCCGAGAATACCGAAACTGATGGTATGCTGCTTGCCATTAAACTCAACTGAGCCCTTGGAACACACGATGTAGTTGTGATATTCAAAGAGCTGGTTCATGGCTTCGCCCATCATATTGTCTGCCATCATCTTAGCTGCCGAACGGAGGGCTTGGGTAAAGAAGTTGTTATCCGTAGTGCTTACAGCTTTCTCTATCGCCTTGCTTACTTCCGTGCGAACCTTCTCCTTGTGCTCTTCTTCGCTTGGGTTTGTAACGGCAAAGATGGCGAAGATGAAGATGACGAGGCCGATAATCATCTTCATGGCGAAGTGATTCGACTTCTTTTTAGGCTGCTTCGAATCAGAATTCGGGGTTGGGTTGAATCCCTGATTAGAATTAGGATTGAATCCCTGATTAGAATTAGGATTGAATCCTTGATTCGTATTCTGATTTGTGTTAAAGCCCTGATTCATGCTTGCGCCTTGCTGGAAACCTTGCTGGAATCCCTGCTGAAAGCCTTGGTTCTGGTTGAAATCCTGATTTGAATTTTGATTGAACCCCTGATTCTGGTTGAATCCCTGGTTCTGGTTTGAATTCTGATTAACCTTATCAGCTTCAACAGCTTCCAATACGGCTCTCAAATCCTCTACTTTCCAGGCTGGCGTCCAATCAGCCATGCCTTGTTTCCAAACTAGAGTTTCGGGGCTGATACCTTTTTGAACAAGCTGGTCCATACTGAATGGTCCTGCCTGTTGTCCATTATTATCAATTATAAAAAATTCCATAACCTATTTATATTTTAAATCATTTAGTGCGTAGCCTTCCACCAGCCAGTCTTTTCTCTGCCCTTGATAGCCACGCTGTGCTGGCTTGGGTCGGAGATGGTGATGCCGCAATAATTCTTGATCTTGAAGCTCTCGGAACTGTAGATGCAGGTATATGCCTCTTCTGTATGGTCTGATGCCTTGATGGTGAGCTTCAACTGGTTCTTAAACTGGTCGAGCAGATATCCGCTCGGGCGGAGGCTATCCACATAGGTCTCCAGGTCGTAGAAGAGGTGGGGACGGAAGCCGTCCAGATGCTGGATGGAATCGAGGTTCACGTCGGCTGAAAGCTGATTCTCTGCATTGATATCCTTCATTACACTCGCTAATTTCTCCACCTGTCGGCAGTCGATGGCTGCCAGGTTGCAGAATGGGGCAGAGGAGTTATTCTTATAGAAGTTTACGCTGGTTGAAACGATGCTCGAATAATTGGGGGTGGATGAGTTCAGATAGCTCCACATCGAGCGATATGGCAGTCCGGCTGCCATGATCTCGCTTCCGCTGGCTATCATGTAGTTGGTGACATCTTTCAACTCGTAGGCGGTTTCTATATTGCTCATGTAGCAGGCATCGAAGAGGATGTACTGCATCTTCATTCCGCTCTCTCTGATGCCTTCGGCGAGGGTGCTGATATCCATGGCGTTTTCTGCCAGGCTCACACTGCCGAAGAAACGGGTGAGGGAGGCGTTGGGATCAGGACCAAACTGAATGCCGCTGAAGTTATTATCCCTTGGTCGTGTTACGCTTGGACGTGCGTAGTAAGGGTATCTGCTCCAGTCGCTGGCATAGGTCCATCCGCAACCATGAACTCCCACGATGAGGGCATAGTTCAGTGCATCGGCTTGCGTTTTCACCTCGTTCAGAATATCTGCAAAGCCCTCGGCGGAGGCATACGAAGTTCCCTCGTATTCCTTCAGGGGAACACGGTCCACGCTTTTGGTGGTAGCATTATATTGCAAATCATAGAGTGTGCTGTGGTTGTATTTATCGCTCAGAAACACCAGGACGCGGGAATTGTTGAGTCCCTTTCTGTCGATGATGCCATCGCAGATGCTGTCGATGTTGTTCTGCAAATAGCCCAGCAACCCCGTGTTGCTTTTGCTTCCCGTCCAGGGATAGAACACCAGGATGGTCTGCTTGTTGACGCTATCCGTATCAAAAGCCTCTTCGCTGCAACCCGTGAATGTCATCGCCAGCGAAATCATGCATATAAATAAGGTGAAAAGCTTCTTGATCATGTTTATATCTAAAAAGGTTAAATGTTTAGTGCTTAGTGCATGACACACTAAACACTAAACATTATTTATAATTATTTCCCGTAATTATTTCTATAATTACTTCTTCTTCAGCTCCTCGATGGTAGCCTTCAGGGCAGCAATCTTCTCTACAGAGTCGCTCTCCTTCTTGCGCTCCAGGGCTACTACCTTCTCAGGAGCGTGAGCTACGAAGTTCTCATTGCTGAGCTTCTTGCGTACACCCATCAGGAAGCCCTCCAGGTGCTTGAGCTGAGCCTCTGCCTTCTCAATCTCGGCAGCTACGTCGATGAGGTCGCCCAATGGTACGGCAAACTCGTCGGTACCTACCATGAAGCTTGATGCATCGGCACTCTTCTCGGCAATAACCTCAATCTTGTCGAGGTTGGCCATCTTCAGCGTTACGTCGTTGTAAGCCTCGAAATCGTTCTTGCCTACTACCTGCAGAGACAACTGCTCCTTCTGGGCAATGTTCTTCTGGTTGCGAACGGTACGAACACCGGCGATAATCTGCTTTACTGCCTCGATATCTGCTGCCAACTTCTGCTCCTCAGCTGTAGGTGCAGGAATCTCCAGCTTCTCGCGCATGATGCTCTCGCCATCCTTGCGGTCGTAGATGTGCTGCCACAACTCCTCGGTGATGAATGGCATGAATGGATGCAACATCTTCAGAAGGGCATCGAAGAAACGGAGGGTAGCGTCGTAGCTCTTCTGGTCGATAGGCTGACCGTAAGCTGGCTTCACCATCTCCAGGTACCAGGATGAGAACTCATCCCAGAACAGCTTATATACTGTCATCAATGCCTCAGAGATACGGTAGTCCTTAAACTGCTTCTGCATCTCCTCGTTCACCTCCTTGAGCTTGGCATCAAACCACTTCACGGCGATTTCTGCACTCTTAGGCTGCTCGATATCTGCAGTCTCCCAACCCTTCACGAGGCGGAAGGCATTCCAGATCTTATTGTTGAAGTTACGTCCCTGCTCGCAAAGGCTCTCGTCGAAGAGGATGTCGTTGCCCGCTGGAGCGCTGAGCATCATACCCATACGAACGCCGTCGGCACCAAACTTGTCAATCAAATCCAGTGGGTCTGGTGAGTTACCGAGACTCTTGCTCATCTTGCGGCCCAGCTTATCGCGAACGATACCTGTGAAATATACGTGCTTGAATGGCATCTTGCCACGATACTCGTAGCCAGCCATGATCATACGTGCTACCCAGAAGAAGATGATATCCGGACCTGTTACGAGGTCGGAAGTAGGGTAGTAGTAGTTAATCTCCTCGTTGTCAGGATGCTCGATGCCATCAAACAGAGAGATAGGCCACAACCATGAAGAGAACCAGGTGTCGAGGCAGTCGCTCTCCTGCTCAAGATCCTCAGCCTTGATGCTGGCGTTCTTCTCCTGAGCAAGCTTCAGTGCCTCTTCAGCGGTCTCAGCTACCACGAAATCCTTCTTGCCGGCATTGTCGAAGTAGTAAGCCGGGATGCGGTGACCCCACCAGAGCTGACGGCTGATACACCAGTCCTTGATGTTCTCCAACCAGTGGCGATAGGTGTTCTTGTACTTCTTAGGATAGAACTCGATGTCATCGTCCATCACTGGAGGGAGGGCGATGTCAGCAAAGTGCTGCATCTTGAGGAACCACTGTGTAGAGAGCTTTGGCTCGATAGGCACATTGGTACGCTCAGAGAAGCCCACCTTATTATTATAGTCCTCAATTTTCTCCATCAGACCGGCGTTCTGGAGGTCGATGGAAATCTGCTTGCGCACGTCCATGCGGTCCATACCAACATAGAGACCTGCTGCCTCGCTGATGGTACCGTTGTCGTTGAAGATGTCGATGGTTTCCAAACCGTGCTTCAAACCGAGGGCGTGGTCGTTGATATCGTGAGCTGGAGTTACCTTCAGGCAACCGGTACCGAACTCGATATCTACGTATGTATCCTCGATAACAGGAATCTCGCGGTTTACGAGAGGCACGATTACGTGCTTGCCCTTCAACCAGGTATTCTTCTTATCCTCAGGGTTGATACACATGGCAGAGTCGCCCATGATAGTCTCAGGACGGGTGGTTGCTACTACTGCATAGTAACCCTTCTCATCCTTGTGCATCACGTTCTCCTCATCCACCTGCTGGCAGTCCTGCTCAACTACATAATACTTCAGATGGTAGAGCTTAGAGTGCTCGTCCTTGTAGATAACCTCCTCGTCAGAGAGTGCAGTCTGGGCCTTAGGGTCCCAGTTAACCATGCGCACGCCACGATAGATGAGGCCCTTCTGGTAGAGGTCGCAGAATACGTGGATGACAGCGCGAGAACGGGTCTCGTCCATAGTGAATGCTGTGCGGTCCCAGTCGCAGCTGGCACCGAGCTTGCGGAGCTGCTTGAGGATGATGCCGCCGTGCTCGTGAGTCCAGTCCCAAGCATGCTTGAGGAACTCCTCGCGGGTGAGGTCGGTCTTCTTGATGCCCTGCTGAGCGAGGCGGTTAACCACCTTAGCCTCGGTAGCGATACTGGCGTGGTCGGTACCTGGCACCCAGCATGCGTTCTTGCCCTCCATGCGTGCACGGCGAACGAGAATGTCCTGGATAGTATTGTTGAGCATGTGTCCCATGTGGAGCACACCCGTTACGTTTGGTGGAGGGATTACCACCGTATAAGGTTCACGACCATCTGGCTTAGAGCTGAAAAGTTTGTTGTCGAGCCAGTACTGATACCATTTACTTTCCACTGCTTGTGGATCGTATTTACTTGCTAATTCCATTGTTTCTATCTAATTTTTATTCTTTTTCTTTCTTTTTCCTTAAAAAACGGTGCAAAGATACGAATTTTTGGGCAAAAAACATTATCTTTGCATCAAAATTATTAATTTTTGCACAAAACGATGGTTAGTAATGCAGTAAAAAAGTAGAAATATGAATTGGGATATTATGGGAGCTTGGTTTCTCTTCAATGTCATGATGTGTGTGACTGCTGTTTCTTTCGCCATCTTTCTTAATACGAAAGCGGGAGAGAAGTGGAAGAGGAATCTTTAAAATATAATTTGCTGAACTTTCGCAAGTGGCATCCCACCGTCCCCGAAGGGGGCGAATGTGAATAACCGCTGGTGGAATGACCGAAGGGAATGGAACCTGCG
>CAKQCH010000028.1:0-28351 GCA_934216735.1 uncultured Prevotella sp. | reverse complement strand
ATCTTGTTTTCAAGATATTCATCTCATTCAAGATATTCTCTTTCCTACCTTTGCGGCAACAAACGCAATCATCAAGCCCAGACAGGCGGCAATGCTGATGGCGATGCGAAGACCGGTAGCCTCAGCAAGCCATCCGATAACCGGAGGTCCTACCAAGAAACCGAAGAAACTGATACTCGAAACGATGGTAATGGCGATGCTCGCCTTGATAGTACCGAGTTTTCCGGCGATACTGTAACAGATAGGAACCGATGAAGAGATGCCGAAACCTACCAGCAGGAAGCCCAAGGTGGCAGGAATCAGATAAGGCAAGGCGGCAGCCAGCCACAAACCACCCACAATCAAACCACCACAAACCTTCAATACCTTGGCTGGTCCATATTTCGTTACGAAACCATCGGCCAGGAATCTACCCAGGGTCATCGCTCCCATACCAGCCACATAGCCCGCACGGATAAAAGCCTCATCGGGTTTTACTACTGATGAGAAATACACACCACTCCAATCATAAACAGTTCCTTCACAGAACATACCGGCAAATCCCATCAATCCCAGGAGGAACAGAATCGGGTCGATGGTCTTGAAAGAGAACTTAGGCACATCCTCCTCTTCCGCCTTCGCCGTAGCATCATCTACCAGAAAACGGAATCCGATAGCGATGATAAGAAGACTCATCGCCAGGATGGCTCCAAAGTGAACCTCTATCGGAAGCAGGGTATTGGCAAAGACGGCTCCGATGATACCACCCGCAAAACCGCCCAAGCTCCACAAACCATGAAACGACGACATGATGTTACGCCCATACATCTTCTCTACCAGGCAAGCCTGGGTATTGGTGGCGATGTTCATCAGATTCGCCATCATTCCGAAAGCCACCAGACTTAATATCAGATTGAAAACCGTAGTGCTGCTTCCTATGCAGAAGAGCACCAATGCATAGAGAATCTCAGATAAGGCAAGCATTCTCTTGCTGCCAAACCTGCTCACTAAGACACCCGAGAAAGCCATCATCAGAAGCTGACCGATAGGAATGGCGAAAAGCACCGATCCCAACTGTCCGTTGCTCAAGTGCAACATCTGCTTCACATCCGGAATGCGGCTTGCCCAACTGGCAAACACCACGCCCGGCACAAAATAATAAGCTGCAACAGCCACTCGCTTACGGGTTAAATCTCCCAAATTGCTCAAACTATTCATATTACTCAAACTTACAGTCATCCTTCTTAATACCTTATTTTATATACCTTAATTAATATGCCTATTTATATGCCTATTTATATACTTATTTATATTTGCGGCTGCAAAATTACAAAAAAATGCAGAAAAACACCGATATTTGAACAAAAAATGTAGCTTTGTTTAAGAAATTAGCCGTAACTTTGCACTCAGAAAAAGATTAAAAAACAAACTAGCAATGAAGAAACAGACAATGATTACTCTGGCACTCGCCTTGACCTTGGCGATGCCAACCATGCCAGCCTTCGCTCAGAAGGCAATGAGCAAGAAAGAAATCGCCGAAAAGGAAAAGGCTTTCAAGAACCTTCAGCATCCCTGGAAGGGAAAGAAGGTGGCTTACTTCGGCGATTCCATCACAGATCCAAGAATCAAGGCATCGAAGGTGAAATACTGGGGATTCCTGCAGGATTGGCTCGGCATTACCCCCTACGTTTATGGCGTGAGCGGCAGACAGTGGAACGATATTCCCCGACAGGCTGATCTACTCCAGAAAGAGCATGGTGATGATTTCGATGCCATTCTCATCTTTATGGGTACGAACGATTACAACAACGGTGTGCCTATCGGCGAATGGTACACGGAGACTTTCGATAGCGTAAGAGTAGCCCTTCACAAGCCAAGCGAAATGGTTCAGCGTCGCCATCGTCATTTTGCCAGGGATGGGAACACCTTGAAAGGTCGCATCAACATAGCCATGTCGAAGTTGAAGCAGATGTATCCTACCAAGCAAATCGTGGTGATGACTCCTATCCATCGTGCTTACTTTGGAAGCAGCGACAAGAACATCCAGCCTGACGAGATGTACGAGAATGCCCGTGGCATCTTCTTCGATGAATACGTAAAGGCGATTAAGGAAGTGGGCAATGTGTGGGCAGTACCTGTCATCGACCTCAACTCCCTTTCTGGTCTCTTCCCTCTTTACGATGCCGGTGCCCAGATGTTCAACAAGCCGAATACCGACCGTCTTCATCCTAATGATGCCGGCCACTCGCGCATGGCGAAGACCATCATGCAGCAGCTCTCTGCCCTGCCTTGCGATTTCTAGAAATATCGTAAATAATTACGGGAAGCATCGCAAGTACTTAAGAGAAGCATCGTAAGTACTTGCGGGAAACATCGTAAGAACTTGCCCGAAACTATGAGGATTTGTGCCCGGAATTATGAGCAAACACGCCCGAAACTTTGAGCAAATGTAACCGATATTCCCGGTCAAAAGTGCCCAGAGCCTCGGGCACAATTGGGCAATGTTTCGGGGCACATTCCTCTAGCTTTGGGGACAAGATCAAGAGCGTTTCTGAGTGGTAACAAATGATATAGAAACAGTCTCTATTTTATGCCTTTACTTGGCAATAAGGCTTAAAAAATCAGCAAATCGAGATAAAATAATGCTTTTTGATCATAGAGAAGGATATATCTGTTTTATTACCACGAATTAGGCAACTACTTGATTCTATGCCGATTACAGAAGAATAAACAAAAATAAGGCGTGGCAATAAGTGGCAACACGTGGCAATAAAAGCATATCTTATTACCACGCGTTACTTACTATATATCAACCGCTTACACTTCAGCGTGGTAGAAGTGGCATTAAATTAGAAAAAACTTTTTCTCTATATACAATGAAACATAGCCATCAATATCGCTAAATGTCGTATCCAAGAACGTGAGATCTGTCATTTTCAAAACATCAATCATACGATATTCCTTATACAGTTGGCGAGAAAAACGAAGTTCAAAGGCCAAGCGCAAATCATCCATGGCATCAGCACCTTCATCCTGCTTTGCCTCTTTACCCGTTATGGTTCTCATTCTCACAATCTCATACACATCACGAATCCCCTTACCTTTAATATATGGCACGAAATAATGAAGATTCTGCAATGCGATGGTTGACGGGAACTTGGCACCCGTATAATATAAGTTGGCAGATTGATTCAAGAAACTCTTTTCGTACCCACGCCGATGACTCGGACGAACCACACCAACCAACACCCGATTATCCACTTCCATTACAGTTCCCTTCTGTGGAATCACATGTTGCACTGTATCCTTCGCCTTCGTTTCGATCAGTTCCCGGATAAAACCTTCAAGCAACTTTCTGTTTTCATTATCGTTCGGCCGAAGCGGAAAAGCACCAATGTTCACCTCCTTGATAGTCTGATAGAACTTTGACGCCTCCACATCCACCGGTTCACCATCTCCAGGAAAAAGAATGTATCCACCTATCACCTCCTTCTTTAACGGAGCCTCAACATAATCACGATAATAAATGGCATCACGATAACGATGCATCTGATTGATGGCATCATCCGGCGGTACATCTACTCCACTCGCATTCTTGCTGGCTATCCGATATTTCGCATCGAAGAGATAAGTCATCTTCATATCTTTCTGCAAATCATTCTTGGTAAGCTGCAACACTATATCCGGTTTCTGAGGAACAGTTGGTACTATCAGATTCTGCATTCCAATACTATTATTGGTCTGCTCAGTACTTTTCGGATTATATACCAATTCGGCAAGTTCCACCCCATCTTTCTTAAAGAGAATACGAGAATGCTCTCCCTTACCCAACTCCCAGGTAAACAGACCATTCAGTTCCATTCGATTGCGATGTTCCACATCTTCCTGATCCAGATTCAACTCCTTCTTCACTATGTGGCTCACCTCTATGAAACACCATATTTCATAAAGCGTGGCGATGTCCTTGGATTGCAACCGATAGATGCCTTCATTTAGAGAGTAAGCCTTACGGAGCAAATTCCAAGTCCGATAAACCTGACTATATCCCGTGGCTTTCTGAAGAACCATACTTTCCTGATTCAATCCCTTGAAACGCCCAACGGTTCGGAAGAAAGAATTTTTCCTTAACCGATTCAGGGAAACATAAGTTGCCTGAAGTTCTTGCTTAGTAGCATCAGAAACCTCCTTAACCTGCTCTATACGAGTTTTTAAGAGTTCATACTTACTCGTAATCTGCGATAAAGCAAATTTCAGGAATCGATTTTCCTGGGTATCATTCGACTCTATTTTTTCGGTGATACGATAAAGATGAGCGGGTTCTTTGCGATGCTCAGCTATTTCATTTTCAAGAGACATAGGAACTCGGCGCACCTTATCTGCCCGCAGATAAGTTTCCCTGCCATGCAAGCGATGACGTGGTCGGTCGATAATGTGCCGACAAGCCTGCAAGAACTTCTTTTGTTCACCTGCAAAGATACTCCACCATATAATCTCTGGTGTTTCTCCCTGTTTATCAGGAGCAAAGCTATGATAGGTCCGTTTTAGAAAATCAAGCGAGAGCATCCGATACTCTTGCTCAATATCCTCTACAATTTTCTTCCAATGAGAATGATAATCCAGTTTGGTACTCAACACCTCGAAGGAGAATGAAAACTTTCTTTTGATGAGCTCAGAAGATACACCATCTGATTTCTTTCTCTTAACAGTATAATCAAAACAGATTTCAGAACGTCCTATCTCATTGCCGAAATTCAGAAAGCCAGCCAACATACCATGACGGAAACTGAACCTATCGTTTTCATTCTGCAAGATGGAACCAAAATGTGCATCTACAATCTTGGCATCATTCTTTTCCTCAAACTCCACCCATATCGGATAGTCTGCATTATCAAAGAATATGGCAGGAGCAGAAGAATCTTTTAATATCACCTTAGAAGTGGATTGGTCATTCAAATACTGCTCCACAAGTTCAACACCATCCGACCAGGAATATGTGGAGGAAAGTTTGTCTTCCCCCACATTCCTCTTCGCTTTATCCCAAATAGCATCAAACTTGGTGCATTCTATAGTCATCACAAAGTCGTGATGCTTGATTCTTAAAAGTTCCATTACCGTTAACTCCAAAAACTAGTATAACCAGAACTAAGTTTCTTTTCCATTTCATCCAATTTAGCCAGAGAAACAGAACTATCTCTCATGTTTTCCGGCAACATCTTCGAAACAACTTCCTTTAAAGAAGCGAGCAACTCCGCCTTTACCTTCTCCTCATCGCCTTCTATTCTAGATAGGATTTTCATAGAAGTAATTTCATCCAAAGCACGAGCCACGACTTCATTTTGCGTCATTTCCAAACCTTGGCTATTTTTACGATAAGGCAAATTATTGACCACATAGAGCAGGAACTCGTTACGGGTTCGATAAGCTATCTTAAAAGGTGTACCTTCCAATACTGCATTGATTTCCTGCAAATACAGTATCGCCTGGTTGCAAACCTCCTGGTTTTCCTGATACACGTCAACACCCTCCACCTTATCTCCTACCAAGTCTTCAAAGTTGAGTTTTCCTATCTGTTCGTGTCGGGAAGTTAATCCACCATATAAATCCACCTCATTCATTTCGATGGTCATGGCTCTGTCGAGTACTTTTCGGGAGAAGGAAAAGGTTGTTTCGTCCATATTGACGGTTCCCACGATAATGAGGTTCTGGGGGATTGTTAATCGCTTTCCACCCTCTTCTTTCAAATATAGATTTCTTTCTTCGTCATTATCTGCAAAGAGTTGATCTATCAAATTTTTATAAGCTTCAGTCTGTTCATAATCAACAATCGGATCCGTTACAACAACGCCATTTTCATCAACCGTCCTGCTTTCTATCACACTCAAAAACTCAGCAAAGTATTGTTCTACAGGAGCAAGATTCATCTCATCTAGACATAAGAAATAAGGATGCTTTTGGTCATGGATAGCCTTTACCAGAAATCGGAGAAATGGTCCAACTATATAACGTTCTCCATTTATACGACTTACATACCCGATAAGTTCAGATGAATCATGCCAATTAGGCTTCACCTGTACCATTTCAAAGTTCTTTGGTTTATGTTCCTTATATTCAGGAGAATCAACATCCCAACAAGCACGAGCCAATTCACGAACGATTCTACTCTTACCCGTACCAGAGATACCAGCCAAGAGAAGGAAAGGCTTCGACTTGATAGCTGTGATATAAGGGCGATAAGCCTGGCTAATTTCAGAACAGAATTTACCATATTCCTTTGATTGTTTGGTGCTAGAATAATATTCATCAATATTCTCTCTTAGAATTAATAAACATTTGATGCTATCCATTCCTGCATAAAGAGTCTGTAAAAAAGGAGCTCGCGATAATTCACCAGCACGAGCTGTTACAGAATATGGTTTGTCAAAAGAGATGGTATTATTAGAAATTCCAAGCAAAGCTTTATACACAGAAGGATTCAACACTTCTACATCAAAATCTAGATGCAGCGGTGTTGTATCAAACCATTCATTTATAATTTCACTACCCAAATGATAATCATCACTAAATCTAGATAGCAAATCAACATTTGAAGGTATTACTTCAAAACTCTCGTATTTATACAAAAAGGCAATTAAAGAATAAACATTAATTCTTTCTTTAAAGAACCTTTCGTTGACATACTCTATCCATTTATCTGAAAATTTAACGTATAGATTAGAGCTGCCATAATTTCCATTATAATCAGAAAGATAAAATTGAGAGTCAAGCCAAAACGCTAATTCTCCATCTAGCATACCATAAGTCGTATTGGAATGAATGGCATCAGACTTTATGTTTTTTAATATGCCAAGCAATCCCAAAAACTTGTTCTCAACTTTTCCTATTAAGGAATTGAACGCTTGTACAGCTGTTTCTTTTGATAAGTAATACATAAGCTTTAATTATTATATGCCATTATCATATTTTGTGCAATTCTTTCTATCACAGGAACACTTACAGAATTTCCAAGTTGTTTATACGCTTGATTATCAGATACTGTAAACTTAAAATTATCTGGAAAACCTTGCAAACGTTTAGCCTCCAAAACAGATAACTTCCTATCTATATCCCAAAGTTTTGGGGTTCTTCCTGCAATGATAGTTGGCGCATAAGTATCCAAACATGCATAGAAAGCTTCCTGAATTTGGGTCTTAGCGGCATCACCAACATGAAATCTCAAAGAACCATCAGGCTTTTGGAAAGAATAGACTCCATATTTTCCTTTTTTAGTATTAGGAGCATACTTGGAGTTATCATGTTGTACCCTCTCTTCTTCATGACAATGAGCAAAATGATATTGTATTCTATCATGTTCAAACTTGCTCAACTTTAATGCAGGATTGTCATCATTTAAATCTACGATATCACGCAATGTAGGACTTATAGCCAAAGGCTGAGGAAATTCAAAATTCACTTTTTTATCAAAGCCAACACAATACCAACGCTCTCTTTTCTGAGGCAAACCAAAATCCAAAGAACTTAAAACCTTCCAATGCACATCATATCCCAATTTCTTAAGATTATCCAATATTACCTTGATAGTATTACCTCCATTGTGCGATACAAGTCCCTTTACATTTTCTAAAAAAAACATCTTAGGTCTATGATAAGCCAAGATTCGACAGACATCAAAAAATAGCGTACCTCGTGTTTGATCTTCAAAACCCTTACACAAACCTGCATAACTAAAAGGCTGACATGGAAATCCAGCTGTCAGAATATCAAAAGAAGGAATATCTTTCGCTTCTATTTGCGTTATATCCCCAAATGGTTTTTCACCAAAATTATCAAAATATGTTTGCTGAGCAAACACATCTATATCAGAAGAGAAAACACATTTTGCCCCCAATCTTTCCAAAGCCAACCGGAAGCCACCAATGCCACAAAATAAATCAATAAATCTATACTTACTTGCCATTACTCATTTTCGTAAACACAACGAAACATACCAAAAGCGTAAATATGCAATAGAAGCCCCCACCTCATGCATAAAAAAACACACAAGATGGGCAGCCTATTTACTTAAATACACTTTTAGCAATACCAATAAAAAGCAGCAAATATTTTCTCCAGGAACAGATAAAACCAATAACCACCAGTAACTGATAATTGATTTATTTCTATTCCAAAAAAATGAAAATAAGATGTTCGACAATTCGTCTGTAACATCAGAATTGCCGCTATAGATGAGCGTTGAACTTCATTCAGAGAATGGGCTAACACACAATGCCCGAGAGATAGATACAAAAGAAGCGTGAGCTTCCCTTATCTAACTCTCGGGCATTTGGCGTGGCCCATTCCTAACAGATAAGTTCAGCCCACGCTATAGCGCAGGCATTCACTTATTCTATGTTAGGAAATACATCTGTTAATCGCCAAATTTCGAGAGTATTCCGAATATCGTAAACGCTTTGTATATTAATATGTTATATGTCTAAAGTTTTATTCTTTCTGTTTCTTATTATTCAATTTTATTTGTTCAACTTATGTTACAAGGGAGCAGCCGCCAGGGACAAGCTTTCCCTTTTCGAGGGCAAAGTTACAAAAAATAAATGAAATATGCAACTTAATACCTCAAAATATCTTTTATCGAGTAAATTTTACTTGAAGCATCAAAGGAGAAATACTGGTCGTCCATAATCATATAATCCTCTCTCTGCTTCTTGCTCAGACTCTTAATGAATCTATACGCCACATATCAAATCAGCTGAAGATAACTTATAGCCTTATCTGTACCGAAAAAATACTGGCGATTCAGCTTTTTGTAGGTCAACTCTTTTGCAAGTTGCTCTAAAGTCATTCCTCCATATAAATATCTTTCCAATTGAAAAGCAACACCATCATCAGCAACGGGACCTACCACTACATCATAATCATGAACAAATTTATCCTTACCTCTTTTACGGTTAGCTAAAATAAATTTTGCCCATTCTATTGATGGACTATCAAAAGTCAACACTTTCAGACTTCCATCACTCAAAAGTTTCTCGTCAAACAAGAATTTTGTTACGACAGGAGAACCTGAGCCAACAATACGAGTTCGCTTGATAGCCATATCCATTGCCTGCGGAAAAATATCCGTCAGATAAAACCCTTGCCCAAAATCCTTATAAGGCTTACACTTTGTAAAATCAATCTTGTCTATAAACAGATTAGATCCATGATACAACTCTATCATACCAAAGCCCCTCCATGCCTATGGCAAATGACTGCCAAATCATCCACTGCATCATCTAAAGAAAGAAGATGCTCTGCTCCATAACATTCATACAAGAAATCCAATCCCTTATGCCTTTTCAGATAAGCATAGGATTGTTTCAAGGATATGCCAAAACGCTGTGCAAATTGGCTCACACAATATATAATGTAATAAGTCTTACTTTCTAATTCCATAATTCTTAACCTACCTTTCCATATTTAATTTCCTCCTTCAGCAACTCATAGTTATAGCCAGAACTCTGATAATATAGTCCTGTCTCTAAATCTTGAAGTTTTTCGAATAACTCTGAATTATAAACACAATCTAAAGCTTCTTCAAGAGAATACTTGAAGTCTTCCATCAGCCACATTGCCATATCTTTGATACGGGCATTAATCAATATGCCTATCTGTCCGGCAGAAAGTTTTGTTTGTCCTTCCATAATTATATTTTTTTTCTTTTGTGGGCAAATTTACAAAGAAATATCGAGAATACCACATTTTTTATATATAAAAGTTTGGAGAATACAAAGAAAACTTGTAATTTTGCCAGAAAGAATGGATTTTTAGTGAAACGAACAAAATAAACAGAAGAAATCATGATAAACGACAGAAGACAACTGGCTGACGTGTATCAGCAAACTATAGATATTGTACTGGAGGGACATTACACCTCGGAGAATGGGGAGGAAGTGAAACTGCTCGACAACACAAAGATGCTGAAGGGAAGCAGATTCTATACCAAGCCACTGGATGCTTCAAACATACCTACCCTTGCAGATGGTTCCACCAAGATTATAGTGAAGAATGACGACAGCATCCATTGCGGTCATCAGTTGCAACAGGAAGGATACAATCCCGTGGTTCTCAACCTGGCAAGCCGTCGCAACCCGGGCGGTGGCGTGAAGAATGGAAGCCGGGCACAGGAGGAGAGCCTCTTCCGCAGCACCAACCTCTTTCTCTCTATGTATCGCTATGCAGAATATGCCGAGGATTACGGTTTGGAGAAAAGCAAGTTCCAATATCCGATGCCTGTGAGATTCGGAGGCATCTATGTGCCAGACGCTACCGTGTTCAGGGCTGGAGCCAAGGATGACTTTGCCTTGCTCGACACTCCTTATTATATGTCGTTCGTGGCAGTAGCTGCCATCAATCATCCTGATTTAGATAGAGATGGGAACATCTGCGAAGAAGATGCCGCATTGACGAAAAACAAAATGAGGACGATGCTGCGTATCGGTTTGCTGAACGGACACGACAGCATCGTGCTCGGAGCTTTCGGTTGCGGTGCCTTCAACAATCCTCCGAAACATATCGCAAGACTGTTTCATGAAGTCATCGACGAGAAGGAGTTCAAGGACAAGTACAAGCTCATCGCCTTCGCCATCCTTGAAGACCATAACTCGCCAAGAGGTGGAAACCTGCAACCCTTCATCGAGGAATTCAAGTCATAAACTCCCACAAATCATAAGTTCCCACAGTTCATAAGCTCCCACAGATTTCACAGATTTACACAGATGGGGCTTGATTAGCAGTAATCAATTCCTCGCTTCTCGCACTCACCTCGTAGGGCGGCGAGGAAGTAACTGCGCTCGCTACCCCAACCACGAACCTTGCGCTCGTGATCCACGGTCTGCTTCAAACGCTCATCGCTGTAAGCGGCAAAACGGGCTGCATACTCTGAAATTCTTGACTCGGCATAGCCTGCATCAACAGTTGAAGACTTGGCATTAACTGCCTTAATTGTTGAAGACTCGGCATTAGCTGCCATTACACTCTCATTGTTCTTTTTGTTCTTTAAATCTGAATTTGGATTCATAAAGATAATTATTTTAAGTTGTTAAACACTTACACATTCTTTTACCACCGTGGTTATCTCTATGCGAAACTCGGTTGGTGTGCCGCAACTGGGCAACTCTTAATGCTTGATTTCGGGTGCAAAAGTACATCATTATTTTGAAACCACCAAATTTTTTCGGGATTATTTTTCCTGTTTTTTTCCTTCTTCTAAAGAAGAAGATTTTTCGGGGTAGCAGATAGCAAGGAAATACCCGACTTGATTAGAAGAGATATTATCGACTTGATTGAAGGAGATACCCTTAAATGGTTAAACTTTCCTATATTTGCATTATAATAGTATCATAATAATAAAATTATAATTATCTTTGCACTATGATTATCAGAAAGATATAAGACTATTCAAAGATAATAAAGAAGATAATATAATGATAGAGAATCCGTTTATTCTGCGAGGATACATATCCGACGCTTACTTCTGTGATAGAGAAAAGGAAACCATCGACTTGATAAGAGAAATCAAGAATGGCAATAATATCACCCTGATTGCACCTAGAAGAATCGGCAAGACAGGGTTGGTGCAACACGTCTATGCCCAGGAAGAAATCAAGGATAAATACTATACATTTCTTGTAGATATTTATGCCACGAAAAACCTAGCCGACTTCATTCAGGAACTAGGCAGAAGTATTCTGCAAAGTCTGAAACCTAAAGGCACCAAAGTAGTGGAACATTTTCTTAACTGCCTCCACTCACTCCGTTCATCCATCAGCTTCGATATGAACGGCGTGCCTTCGTGGGGAGTAGATTTGGGAGAAATCACCAGTCCAACCACAACGCTCGATGAAATTTTCCATTATCTGGAGAGCGCTGATAAGCCTTGCATCGTGGCCATTGATGAATTTCAAACCATCAGCAGTTATAGAGAAGCGAATGTGGAAGCCATACTGCGCACTTACATCCAGCACTGCCATAATGCCAGTTTCATCTTTGCCGGATCCCAACGCAACATGATGTCGGAAATGTTCTTGAGTCATGCCCGTCCTTTCTATCAAAGCACCTCCATTAAAACACTGAAAGCTATTGATAGAGAGGTGTATGCAGACTTCGCTACTCATCTTTTCGATGAAAGACAGAAGCATATCAAACGAGAAACCATTTATCAGATATACGACCGTTTTGACGGCATCACCTGGTATCTGCAGAGGATGCTCAATAAGATTTTCTCGCTCACGGAAAGGACTGATGATAAGATGATAGAAAGGGCTGACGATAAGATGATGGAACTGGCACTCAACTCGATTATAGATGAGAGTGCTTTTGCATACGAAGCACTTCTCTTTCAATTGCCAGCTAAGCAAAAGGAACTTCTCTTTGCCATCTGCAACGCTGGCAAGGCTCAAAACATCATGTCATCGGCATTCATCAAGAAGCACAATCTTCCTTCCGCCAGTTTTGTACAAGGTGGAATCAAGGGATTATTGGAGAAAGATTTTGTTACAGAGACGGATGGAACTTACGAACTGTACGATAAGTTCTTCGGTGAATGGCTGAAAAAGGAATTATAAAGTATAAAGATAGAAGTATAAAGTATAAGAATATAAACAAAAAGAAGAATATGATACAGCAAGTAGAATTTTCATTGCGCCCGCTTCCTCGCGGCTTTCACCTCGTAACCAACGAGGTGATGAAGAACTTGCCGGCGCTACCTAAGACGGGGATACTGAATCTCTTCGTAAGACATACCAGTTGCGGATTGTCGCTGAACGAGAACTTCGACCCTGATGTGAGACATGATTTAAAAGGCATCTTCGAAAGACTGGTTCCGGATGGCGACCCAAGATACCTGCACCAGGATGAAGGACCTACGGATATGTCGGCCCATGCCAAATCGAGCATGGTGGGGGTATCGCTCACCATTCCTATTACCAATGGCAGACTGAACCTTGGTACATGGCAGGGAATTTACCTCTGCGAATTCAGAGAGGGAGGCGGAAGCCGACACCTAATCGCAACGATTATCGGGGAATAAATACCCGTTGCGACGAATCGAAGACGCCTCTATTTCCTGGATGAATCGGAGGCGTCTTTATCAATTTCACGGAAAAGGCCGAAGTATCTCTTGCATACCCAGACGATGCCGACAACCATTGCTATGACGAGGATTCCTCTTAAAATTCCACCTAATATCTTTGGCATACAATCCCAAATAGGCAGGAGATGCATCGCAAAACCTAAAACCGCCGTCAATACCAATACACCGATGGTCAATAGTTTCTCGTTTTTGATAGCTGGCTCAGGATCCTCTACTTCTACCAGGTTTCTCAACTGGTATATCTTATAAAAAAAGAATACACCGTTCAGACATAAAAGAACACAGCAAACGATCACTCCACCCACAAATACAGGCTCACTTCCGATAAAATCCATACAACTAATCCATAACCAGAAGAGGGCTGACCATAAAGCTGCATAGCGATCCAACAGAGACAGGTAATATACCTGTCGGGCATTGACTATCTTGACGAAAGGAAAGTCATTGGCCTTTGGATGATAGCTGTGAAGCAAACAAGCAATAGGGAAAAAAGTACCCATTCCAGCCAACAGAAGAAGATAAGGCAAATCATCAGATGTGGCATGAATGACATTCCTGATGGTGAGCAGCCACATGGTCAGAACCAGGATTCCAACAATAATTTCAAAGACCCTGGCACTTGTAGAACGATAGATCTTGACTTGCGCAAAGATGCCAGCCTGCTCTTCCTTATCGCCATTCTTGAATAAATCAAGCACAAAACTAAATATTTTATTCTTCATCTTTCTTTTCCCCTCCTATTTGATTTGAATCGACTTCTTCTTTCGTTTTCTTTGATGCAGCCTTCTTTTTCTTAGGCAGTCTGCCAGCCTTGCGCAGCGCTTCGGCGATGATCCATTGCAGCTGGCCGTTGGTTGAACGGAATTCATCCTCCGCCCACGCTTCAATGGCAGCCATCGTTTCCGAATCGATGCGCAATATAAAACTCTTCGTATTTGTTTCCTTTTTGACCATACTTTTTTTAATGATTCAATGTTCCCGTATTCACCACAGGCTGGGCAGTATCATCGCCGCAGAGCACTACGAGCAGATTACTGACCATGGCAGCCTTCTTGTCGTCATCAAGCTCAACCACATCTTCATCGCTCAACTTCTGCAATGCCATCTTCACCATCGAAACGGCTCCCTCTACAATCTTCTCTCTGGCAGAGATGATGGCTGAAGCCTGCTGGCGGCGAAGCATCACGGCTGCAATCTCCGGTGCATAAGCCAGATAGTTGATGCGGGCCTCTACTACCTCGATACCTGCCATTGCCAATCGCTCATCGATGCGAGCCTCCAACTCCTTATTGATTTCATCACTTCCATCTCGAAGCGTAATCTGATTCTCCTTTCCACCCTCGTCATCATCATAGGCATACTGTCCGGCTACCTGTCGGAGAGCTGCATCTGCCTGAATCTGGACAAAGCGACCCAACATGTTCATGATCTGTGCAGCAGATGCACCAATGCCTGCCTGACCCGTAGAACCCTCTGCCATCGTCTGGGTATCAATCTCGAAGATAGCCTTGTAGGTATCCTTCAGTTTCCATACCAGCACCATACCAATCATAATCGGATTACCCGTCTTGTCATTCACCTTGATAGGTTCGGCATCGAGGTTGCGCACACGAAGCGAAAGCTTCTTCTGACTGATAAACGGATTCAGCCAATAGTAACCAGGCTCAGTAAAAGTGCCACGATATTTACCGAAGAAAAGCAATACGCGAGCCTGACCAGGCTCCACCAGGATGAAACCGCAGACACAGATGATGCTCAGGATGAGAAGCAGTACGCCGCAAACACCACAGACATTTGCCAGCCAGCCTTCTTGCGAAACGCAGGCAAATATAAACAAGCCAACTCCAGCCAGAAAGCCGATGATGTTTAACACTAACATCAGGATGCCATTCAAGGTCTTTCCCTGATACGTAAATTCCTTATTCTCCATAATCTTACTCTATTTAAACGTTATTAATGTTGATATCATTTTGATATCGCAAATATACGATATTAAAATGATATCACAAAGTTAGAAAGAGAAGTTTTTAGTTTGTTTAACGCAAAAAGGTCGTTGAGACGAATCCCAACGACCTTTTTCTGATTTTCACCTATTTATATATAGGAATTTATTCAATCACTTCCATTTCTTCCTCCTCCTTTACATCCTTCATCTCCTTCTCCTTCTTTCCGAACTCCGGATCTATTTTCAGGAAGGCAGTAACCAGGAAGGTGATGGCGCAGCAGGCCATCACGATGATGAAGAACATGCGGTAACCTACCATATCTTTCAGATAGCCCGATACCATGCCTGGCAGCATCAAACCCAGATATGAGATGCCCGTGCAGATGGAATAATGCGAGGTCTTGAACTTGCCCTGGCTATAGAACAGCATGTAGAGCGTAAGAACCGTGAAGCCCAGGCCATAGCCAAACTGCTCTACGAAAAGGCAGCTCGATACCACGATAATATCGCTGTTCAGCGAATAACTCAGATAGATGTAAACCACATCCGGCAGAGTGATGGCGCAAACCATCGGCCAGAGCCATTTCTTCATACCGTCGCGGCTCACCAGAATACCGCCGATGATACCACCCAGCAGCAAGCCTATCAGTCCCACCGTGCCATTGGCAAAGCCATATTCCTGCGGCGACAAGCCCAGTCCACCCTGCGAATTAGGACGAAGGATAAAGGTCTTGGTCATCGTATTCAGGAGTGCTTCCGGGAAGCGATAGAGCAGCAGGAAGAGCATCACGCAGATGGTTTCCCCCACCCTGAACTTCACGAAGAAGGTGCGGAACATATTCTTCAGTTCGTGAGCCACTTCGCCCACCGTTCTATCCGTCTGCACATCCTCCTTAGGGCGCGGCATAAACCGGCTATGATAGAGCCACAGTCCGATGAAGATACCCGCCAATCCGTAGAAGATAAGCGCCCACGAGAAGCGTATCTGGTTGCGGAACATCACCTGGAGCACACCCGCCAGCATCACCAGGAATCCATTCACAAAGATGATGGCGAGGCGATAGAACGTGTTTCGCAGTCCCACAAACTTGGTCTGCGTATGCTCATCCAATTCTATCATATAAAAACCATCCGCCGAAATATCGTGGGTGGCACTGCAGAAGGCGATGAGGAAGAAGAAGCACATCGTTGCCTGGAACCAGAAGGCAGTAGGCAGCGAGAAGGCGATGCCGGCAAGGGCGGCTCCGATGAGTGCCTGCATGGTGAGCACCCACCAGCGCTTGGTCTTCAGCAGGTCGATGAACGGGCTCCACAGGGGCTTGATCACCCAAGGCAGGGCGAGCCATCCGGTATAGAGACCCACCTCGGCATCGGTGAGGCCCAACTGCATATACATCACCACAGAGAGGGCGGTCACAATGACGTTGGGCAGTCCTTCTGCAAAATAGAGGGTAGGAATCCAAGCCCATGGATTCCTACTATTTTTCTTTGTTACCATCTTAGTACATTATTGATAAAGTTTCTTGATTTCTGCTCCCTGATAGTAGTGCAGCAGGATGGCATCATAGAGATAACCCTCCTCGCCCATCACGGCAGCACCAATCTGGCAGAGTCCTACTCCGTGTCCCCATCCGGCGCCAATCAGTTCGAAGCGCTGCGGAACACCGTTTTCATCTGCATCATATTTATCTACCACGAAGGCAGAGCTCAGAAGATGAGAATCGCTCAGGGCACGGCGGATTTCCAGTTCCTTACCGATGGTGAAGGTCTTCTCGGTTCCGATAATCTGCAGTTTGCTGATACGGCCGCTCGTTCCTCTCTCCACCGCCTTCATGTCGAGGATGGCACCGAAGTCCATCTTCAGCTTGTCGGCGATGAGCTGCTGCAGCTTCTCCTGGGTCAGGGTCACCTTCCAGCGATAGAAATCCACGGTCTCCTGGTCGTAATCGTTCAGCACCTCCGAGAGGATTTTCTTATCCTGCGTGTTGCAGAATGCAGGCGGATTGAAGCGGATCCACTTCTCTGCCTCATCCTCATTGGTAAGATTAGGAAGAGGAGCATTTTCTGCTCCCGATATTCCCAAGGCGATGTCTCTCACTGCCGTGAGATAGTTCTTCGGCGTATTCTCCCAGCAGTATTGGAATTCCTCAGTTACTCCGCCGCAGCATTTCGAGAATCGGGCATCGCAAATCTCGCCGCCATCCAGCAACACCTGGCCACGGGTCAGCCTGATAGCCTCGGCAACATGTGGCGAGGTTTCCTTCGTGATGCCCTGGTAGCGCTGGCAGTGGTCATCGGCACAAACGTCAAAGAGGGTATGGTCCTCACGGTCGTACCAGCGAATCAGCATATCCTCCTTCTTGGTGAACGAGAAGAAATTGTTGCCGCTCTCAGCCACCTCCCTACGCTTCTGCATCTGCGCCAGCAGCCACGAACGCGAAATCACGGCATGTGCCTTCAGCAGTTCTAGGCTCGATGTAGCACTCATCTCACTGCTGATTACACTCTCCAGATAGCGCTCCACCGGCAGTTCGTTGATGGCATAGATCTTATCCGATTCCACCACGAAGCGGAGGGCACCCAGGAAGGTCTGCGTCTCCTTGCGCTCCCAGTGGAAGTTCACGCCGATGGTCACGTCGCTGATAGAGAACGAGGCGTCATCGCTCTGCGGATGGAAGGTGAGCTTACTGTAAAGATTGCCGTTCCACATGATGCCGCCCTCGAAGAACTCCACCTCCTGTTCGCCAATAACGATTTCGCCCTTCGCCAGATAAGGCTTGTTCAGCGAGAAATGCACCTTCTGGGCACTCACGATGCCCACGGTAACCTCCGGTTCCTCCTCATTATTATATAGGGCAGATGTAGCCAGAATGGAATCCTCAGCCTCCTTTGCTGCCTTCAACTTGCTCACGATGGTGTTCATCTTCTCCTGACTCACACCGCATTCCTGCAGCAGCGCCTCGGCACGCTCATCGGTCAATTTTCTGAAATCCTCCTCTCTTGGGGTGATGATGAGACCCGACATATCCAGGGCACCAGGCGAAACCATCAGTTGGGCATCGCCATCGGCAAAGTAAGCCTCCGGACGGTGCTTCTCTCTCGGAATCACCACCGATATGAATTCATCGCCCTTTCTCCAAGCCACGATGTTCATCATCGGTTCGGTCTCTCCGCCACGCAGCGGCATGGCTCTGTAAAGACGGTGGAAGAGCATCTCGTCGCTCTCCTCACTCTTCGAGATGATGACGAAGGCTGGAACCACGAAGTCGTGAACCACGGCTATCTTCTCTTCATCGTTCAGCGAGATGACGTCGGTAAGGTTGCGCGAAAGACGCTGCCAGTTGGACTGCAACGGCAGGATGCCGCTCGTACCCGCCTGGAAATGAAGATGATCAGGGGCAGAAGCACCACACTTCGGACCGTTATAGAACACCATCAGTTCGCTGTGAAGCGAGAGGAAGCGATGCATCTCGCCATAGTTCTGATAGATGGCCTGATACTGATGCTTGCGGGCCGGAATGGTGAAATGCACCGGAAGGATTGGGAACGGATTCACCAGCAGATGGAAGTTTTCATCTATCTGCTGCGACATCTGCTCCTTTGGTCGGTTGCGGTCGCAGAGGAAGCAAGGGCGCTCGCCCAGGGTCTTCCTGTCTATCTTGGCTCCCGTGCTCACGATGCGGGCAGGGTTCCACTGCAGCTTGATTAACTCCGAGAGCTGACGGGTTTCCACATGTTTCAGGTCGCGGAAGCGATGGCGGGCATCAGCCCATTTCTCTAACTGTCGGTTGAAGAAGCGAGAGATGCTGCTGTCTTCCATGATATCCGCCTTGCCCTGCATCATCTGCTTGCGGGCCATCAGCTCCATGGTGCGCAGACGGTCTTTATAGAGATTGTTGGCATTCACCCTGTCGATGCTCAGGGCGGCATCCGAATTGCCTCCCCAGCGACGGCAGAGATAAAGCTCGTCGTAGATTCTGCCGATACGGTAGCGGCGAGAGAAAGCCAGTCCCAGGGCATAATCCTCACCATAGCTGGTGTTAGGGAACTGCATCTGTCGTACCAACGGGGTAAAGAAGGCACGCGGCGCTCCCAAGCCGTTGATACGCAAGGCGTTGTTGCAACCGTTATTCTCGGTCCATTCCTTGTGGTCGATGAGTCCCGGAGGCAGGGTATTCAAGTCGAAATCGCACATGCGGTAGGCGCCAATCATCATCGCCGCCTTCTGCTCGTAGAAGGCATCCACTATCTTCTGAAGGGTTTCAGGAGATGAATACAGGTCGTCGCTATCCAACTGCACGGCGAATTTTCCGCAATAGTCGCTGTTGATGGCTACATTCCAGCAGCCGCCGATACCCAGGTCCTTTCTATCAGGAACTATCTGAATTAAACGTGGGGCATGGCTCTGAGCATCAGCATCCACCTTCATACCCTCAGAGATTTCCTCTGCAATCTGATCTAGAATCTCTCCGGTTTTATCTGTAGAATGATTGTTTACCACAATCACGTTAAACTTGAAATCCGTTTTCTGCGCCAAAGCACTCTTCACGGCATCGGCGATGGTCTTCTCTCGGTTAAACACCGGAATCACCACCGAAGCCTCGTATTCAAACTCCTGTTCGTCGAAATCTGGCAGACGGTAGTAGCTGGTATCCACCAGAGCACCCACCTTGTTAAGATGCTGGGTACAAGCCTTTTCCATCTCTATCTGCACCTCACGGTTTCTAGGGTTCACATAGTCAAACTGCTTTTCGCCGCTCTTTCTGTTATCCAGTTCGTTCTCGGTATAGAGGAACTCATTCAGATGGAAAATCTCTCCCACACGGCTCAGATAGAGACGCAGGTCGTAGAGGCCGGCAAACTGATATTCCTGTCTATCCTGCTGGGCGATATAGTTGCGCAGCGCCTGCGCCTTGACGAGCCAGAGACTTCCGAAATCGAAGTCATCTCGCAAACTACCCTGCTGATAATCAATCACAGGATGCTTTTCCAGTTGATTGTCCTTCACCAGCGAATAGTGGTCGGAGTAAACCATCACCGCCGCGGTATCATCCGCCGTGCGCAGGAAACGCTCCAAGGCATAGAGGCCCCATCTGATAGGGGTGGTCTTGGTGCAGATCATCACGAAGTCGGCATCGGCATTTTCGGCGATGCTCTCCACGGTGTTGCTACTCTCCAGTCGGTCGATAACCACGAAGGTACAGCCGTCTGGCACCTGGTGGTGGGCAGCAAAATCGGCGCTCACCATCAGGTTGATATGCTGAACTGTCTTGTTGTCATGAAGTTCTCCGAGTGCTTCTTGAGCCACCTCCAGGTCTTCACATGGCAAGAAAAGGTCTATTTTTTCTCTCATTTTTTTGTTTCTAATTTTCTGTTTTTCGCCCCTTTTCAGGGCTCGAAACCATGATTTTTATCTTTATTTCAACTTATTATCTTAAAATATGTGGCAAAGATAACACTTTTTCGGCAAAAAACACTATCTTTGCAGTATGAATAATGAAAAAAAATATCTTTTGGGCCTTACACTTGCCGAATTGAAGCAGGTGGCTAAGGATCTCGGCATGCCTGCCTTCACCGGCGGACAGATGGCGAAGTGGCTCTATGAGCAGCATGTGAAGAGCATTGATGAGATGACCAACATCTCGAAGGCCAACCGTGCGAAACTCGCTGCCGAATACGAAATAGGATGCGCAGAATATTCTGACGCACAACATTCTGTGGATGGTACCATCAAGTATCTCTTCCCTACCCGAAGCGGAAAGTTCGTGGAAACGGTGTATATTCCGGATAAGGACCGCGCCACGCTCTGCGTCTCTTCGCAGGTAGGCTGCAAGATGAACTGCCTCTTCTGCCAGACCGGAAAGCAGGGATTCGAGGGGAGTTTGCCTGCCGGTGACATCCTGAACCAGATTTACTCGCTGCCTGAGGTGGATAAGCTCACCAACATCGTGTTCATGGGACAGGGCGAGCCGATGGATAATCTCGACAATGTGCTTCGTGCCACCGAGATTCTCACCGCCGATTACGGTTGGGCGTGGAGTCCGAAGCGCATCACGGTAAGTTCTGTGGGCGTGAAGAACAAGCTGAAGCGATTCCTGGAAGAGAGCGAGTGCCATGTGGCGATTTCGATGCACGACCCTATTCCATCGGAGCGTGCCGAACTGATGCCTGCCGAAAGGGGCATGAGTATCGAGCAGGTGGTGGAGTTGCTGAAGAACTACGATTTCTCTCATCAGCGCCGCCTGAGTTTCGAGTACATCGTGTTCAAGGGCGTGAACGACAGCATGCAGCATGCCAAGGCCATCATCAAGTTGGTGAAGGGTCTGGATTGCCGTTTCAATCTCATCCGTTTCCATCAGATTCCCGACATCCCGTTGCAGGGTGTAAACGACGAGAAGATGGAGCAGTTCCGTGATTACCTCACCCAGCATGGTGTTTTCACCACTATCCGTGCCAGCCGCGGCCAGGACATCTACGCCGCCTGCGGTTTGCTCAGCACCTCGAAGAAGATTGGAGAAATCCGACAGCACGAGGATGAGGAGCTGAAGCATGGCAAGGGATAAGAAAGGAGGGGGAGTATGGACATGTTTACATTTATAATGGTTACGAGTTGCATCATCTCATTATGCATATTGGGATGGTTATACACAAAACCTGGTCAGAAATGGCTTGATGGATTTAAATAATCCAAATTTTGAAAGTAGCCAATGGTCCCCGAAGGGGGCCAACTCTCAATAACCGCTGGTGGAATGCCCAAGGGGCATGGAACCTGCGGATTGCATGAATCTTTCCCAAACGTCCCCGAAGGGGGCGAACAGGAGCAAGACTGGATGCTATTCGCCCCCTTCGGGGACGATGGAGAGAGAGCACCAAAGGTCCGCAGGTTCCATGCCCTCCGGGCATTCCACCAGCGGTTATTGAGAGTTCGCCCCCTTCGGGGACGGCAGGTTACACTTGCAAGAGATCAATTAAATAAGTAACGATATGGATTTGTTTACATTTACAATGACAATAAGTCTCATCATAGCTCTCAGCTTTCTGGCTTGGCTTTATACAAAACCAGGAAAGAAATGGTTAGAGAATCTTTAAAATAAGAAATATGTTTTACATGGCTTTAACAATGACAATTATTATGGTAATTGCAGTTAGCTTCCTGATATTCCTCTACACTCCAAAGGGCAAGAAATTTTTGGAGAGTATGTAAAATATGAAGCACTCATTTGCACGCAGAGCAACAAAGTTGCCTCTCATCAGCCTACTACTCTTCATTCTGCTGAGTGGATGCAACAGAGGAAAGGAAAATCAACTGCCCAAAAGCACGGGAATGCCTTACGAGGTGGTGCTTGAGGGGGATACCGACAGCATCGTAACCAAGATGCTGACGGAGGATGTGACAGGACTGCCCCAACCCGAACCACTCTGCCGACTGATTCAGGTAAAGAAGGGAAAGACCCGGGGAAACTATCTGCTCGTCAGAACCCGAATCGTCGTGAATATCGGAGAACGGGATTTCGGAGAACAGAATATCGGAGAGCGGGATTTCTCCGTCACACTTCACCACGACGAAAATGCAGCGCCACAGAATATCATTCGCATAACCGCCCAATCGGCACAGCAGTTGCGGGAAAGGCTCAATGGCGAGAAACTCCGCCAAATCGTGGATGAAGTGGAACTGAAACATCTGGCAGATATCATCTCTGGCAACCCCAGCAAACAAAACAAGGAGATGCAGGACGAAATCAAAAAGATGTTCGGCATCGACATGAAGATTCCGGCAGCGATGAACGCCAGCAAAAAGGCGAAAGACTTCATCTGGATCTCGAACAACGCCAGTTCGGGCATGCAGAACCTGCTCGTAATGAAAGTGAAGAGTGAAGAACGAAGAGCAGAAAAAGTGAAGAGTGAAGAACGAAGAATGAAGAATTCAAATGCTTTTCATGCAGATGACAAGGCTTTGATTGATAGCATTCTTCAAAACAATATGCCGGGCGAAACCGACAATATGTATATGGTGATTCCTCATCTTTCAGTAAGAGGACTCTGGGAGATGAAAGGGGATGCCATGGGAGGCCCTTATGTGATGCATCGCATTCATAGGCTGCAAAGCCAGAGTGTAAAGCAAAGCCAGGCAGCAAAGCAAGGCTACAACCTCTACATCATCGGCTTCGTCTATGCACCCGAAATGAAAAAGAAAATATTAATCAAGCAGCTCGAAGCTGCGATTTCTACTATAAAATAAAATTTCATGGACAACAAAAGAATCAAAGTGGCTATCACCCACGGCGATACCAACGGTATCGGATATGAACTCATTTTTAAGGCATTCAACGAACCGGAGATGCTGGAGTATTGCACCCCTATCATCTACGGCTCGCCAAAAGTGGCAGCCTACTATCGCAAGGCGATGAACCTGCCAGCCCAGTTCTCCATCATCCAGAAAGCTGAAGATGCTGAGGATGGAAGAATCAACCTCCTCGCTGCCGTAGAAGAGGAAGTGAAGGTGGATATGGGTATGCCTACTCCGGAATCAGGAGCAGCAGCAGTCAAGGCACTCGACCGTGCCATGACCGACTATCGCGACGGTCTCTACGATGTGCTCGTCACAGCCCCGGTAAGCAGTCAGAACATCAAGATTGAAGGCTACACCTTCGTGGATCACAAAGACTACATCGAAACCTGTCTGGGCGACGGCAGCCATGCCCTGAGCCTGCTCGTAGGCGACGACCTGCGCATTGCCTCCGTCACCGGCAAGACACCACTCACCCAGGTGGCCAAGTCAATCACCCAGGAAAGCATCGTGGAGAAAACCACCCTGCTCTGGCACACCCTGAAGCGCGACTTCCTCCTCACCAACCCACGCATCGCTGTGCTCGCCCTCAACCCAAGCATCAACGAGGAACAGAGCTGCGGCACCGAGGAGCGCAACATCATCATCCCAGCCATCGATGCACTCGCCGAGAAGGGCATCCAGGCATTCGGTCCTTACCCAGCCGACGATTTCTTCGGCAACGGATACTACAACGAGTTCGATGGCGTCATGGCGATGTACCACGACCAGGCAGCCGTACCATTCCACTCCCTCTTCAACGAGGATGGCGTGCTCTATACCGCCGGTCTCCCTATCATCCATACAGCAGCCAACACCACCCCATGCTACTATATGGCAGGCTACAACGAGGCAGATGCCATCTCGTTCCGCAACGCCATCTTCCTGGCACTCGATGCCTTCCGCCATCGTGAAACCAGCGAAGAGGCTTACCAGAACCCGCTGCCAAAGCTCTACCACGAGAAGCGTGACGAGAGCGAGAAGGTTCGCTTCTCCATCCCAAAGAAGCACGTTCCTTCCCCATTCCCTCCAAAGGGCGGAAACAAGCAGAACGGCATCAAGGGAAACAACGAGCAGAATGCCCCTAAGGGAAACAACGGCAACAACAATGGTGGCAACAATGGTAAAGCCAACAACAATGGTGGCAACAACGCCCCTCAGCCTGCCCAGCAGACTGATAAAAAGTTGACACAGCAGCCTAATCCTGCCGAAAAACAGGCGCAGCCGGCTCCTCAGAAGCCAGCAGAACAGCCTACTCCACAACCAGCAGAATAGGCCCGAAATACGTAGAGAATAGGCGAAAATGCAGGTTTTCGCCTATTTTCTACCCTATTACACCCACTTTTTGGGCAAAAAAGGCAGTTAATTCAAAAAAAATGTGTAATTTTGGCAGCTAAATGGATAATTCTGAACTACAGAAAATAAAACAACGCTACAATATCGTCGGAAATAGCGACGGATTGAACCGTGCTCTCGATGTCGCCCTGCAGGTGGCACCGACCGACCTTTCCGTGCTTATCATCGGAGAGAGCGGTGTGGGTAAGGAAATCATCCCACGAGTCATTCACGATAACTCGCCCAGAAAACGCGAAAGATATTTCGCCATCAACTGCGGCAGTATCCCGGAGGGTACCATCGACAGCGAACTCTTCGGTCATGAAAAAGGATCCTTCACCGGAGCCATCGGCGAAAGCGAAGGATATTTCGGCATCGCCAACAAGGGTACCATCTTCCTCGACGAGGTGGGTGAACTGCCGATACAGACGCAAGCCCGACTGCTGCGTGTGCTCGAAACGGGTGAATACATCCGTGTGGGCGGCACCGAAATCAGAAAGACTGATGTAAGAATCGTGGCAGCTACCAACGTGAATATGCGCAAGGCTGTGAGCGAGGGAAAATTCCGCGAAGACCTCTACTATCGCTTGAATACCATCCCTATCCAGATGCCTCCGCTGCGTGAACGCGGCAACGACATCCTCCTGCTCTTCCGCCTCTTCGCGATGCAGATGGCAGAGAAATACCGATTGCCGAAGATTTCACTCACCGAGGATGCCAAGGCGCTCATGCTGAAATATAAGTGGCCAGGCAACGTGCGACAGCTCAAGAACATCACCGAACAGATGTCGGTGCTGAGCCGGGAAAGGGAAATCAATCTCGAAACCCTCTCGCAGTTCATCCCAAGAGATGAGGAAACTACCCAGCTCGCCACCATTCCGCAAGCCGGAAACGAGCAGCATAGCTACGAAAGCGAACGGGAGATGCTCTACAAGATTCTCTACGAACTGAGGGGCAACGTGAGCGACCTGCGAAGAGAGATGAAATCGCTGCGCGACCAGCTCGATGAAGCACGCGGACTCAGCGGCGCCAATGGTTTCAGCCATCCGCAAAACATCTCGGGCATGCCTCCAGCCACGGTTTCAGGCGTTCCATCGGTTTCAGGAATGCCATCAGGTCCATCGGTATCGGGAATGCCATCATCGGTATCAGGCATCACATCCCCATCCGTTTCGGGAATCACATCCCCATCGGTAGGAATGCCTGCATCCCACTACCCTTCCGACTTCGGCAATCTGCAGGAAGGCAGAATCTATGCCGAACCAAGACGGGATGCCGAGGAGATTGAGGCAGAGGAAATCAAGGACATGGAGAATGAGAGCGAGAACGAATCGCTCAACCTCAGCGAACTGAGCCGACAGATGATAGAGCGAGCCCTGGAACGCAACAACGGCAACCGCAAGAAGGCTGCCGAGGAACTGGGCATCTCAGACAGAACGCTCTACAGAAGAATTAAAAAATACAATTTATGAAGCATCTACGCGCGTACATATATATAATAGGCATCGTCCTGGTGATGGGTGTCACGGCAGCCTGCTCCGTGAGCTACAAGTTCAACGGCGCCAGCATCGACTACACCAAGACCAAGACCATCCAGTTGGCCGACTTCCCTATCCGCAGCTCCTATGTATGGGGTCCGATGGGTCCGATGTTCAACAACGAACTGAAGGATAAGTTTGCCAGCAACACCCAGCTCCGACAGGTGAGCCGCAATGGCGACCTGAAGATAGAGGGCGAGATTACCCAATACTCACAGCGCAACAAGTCGGTGAGTGCCGAGGGATATTCAGCCCAAACCGAGCTGAGCATCACGGTGAACGTACGCTTCACCAACACCAAGAACCACAACGAGGATTTCGAGCGCCAGTTCACCTCTGCCAAGACCTACGATACCACCAAGAGCCTCGCCTCTGTGCAGGAAGAGTTGGTAACGCAGATGGTAAAAGACCTGGTAGACCAGATCTTCAACGCCACAGTGGCAAACTGGTAATAGAGTTTATAGTTAATAGTTTAAAGTTAATAGTATCGTGGAACTAAACAGATTGATACAACATCCTGAGGAAATGAACCGGGAGACGCTCTATGATTTGCGCGCCCTCCTGGCCCTCTATCCGTACTATCAGACAGCTCGCCTTCTGATGTTGCAGAACCTGTACCTGCTCCACGACCCGAGCTTCGACGAAGAACTGCGCCGTGCCGCCATCTACATCTCCGACCGCAAGGTCATCTTCCAGATGGTAGAGGCAGCCCACTATCAGCTCAAGAGCCAGAACTCAAACCGCAGTGAAGCTGCGGGAGGCAAGCCGAAGAGCGACCGCACCAGCAGTCTCATCGACCACTTCCTCCACTCCATCCCTACCGAAGCAGAGGAAAGGGAGAAGGAACCGGAAGAGAAGCGCAAGCCAACACCAGCCGATGCCGCCGTTGACTACGTGGCCTATCTGATGGAGACGGAGACGGCTACCGAGCAAGAGCAGCCATCAAGAACCATCGCCCTCATCGATGACTTCATAGAAGAAGGCGGATTCAAGCTCCACAAGGATAAGGAGGAGAATGAAGAGGAAGATGCTCAAGAAGCTCCATCGGCTTCAGATAGCGGCATTGCTTCTGGTAATGCAAGTGCTTCTGATAGTGCTGATGCTTCTGATGGTACCAATGCTTCTGATGGTGCTGATGTAAATGCCAATGCAGGGGCAAAGCCAGCCGATGCAGCGGATGCCGACAGCGGTGGTGTCTTTACGGAGACCCTCGCCCGAATCTACATCAAGCAGGGCAAGTACGAGCGGGCCTATCAGATTATTGACCGCCTGTACAAGCAGCATCCTCAGAAGAGTGCGTTCTATGTAGATCAGCTCCGCTTCCTGGAAAAACTGATGCTCAACGAGAAGAAGAAGAAATAGAACTTGCATTCAGCAATCTGAAAAAGAAAAGAAAATAAATAATAATAATAAAACTAGTTTTAAAAAAATGATTTACACATTATTTGTAGTATTGATCGTCCTGGTATCAATCTTGATGGTACTCATCGTCTTGATTCAGGAGTCAAAGGGAGGTGGATTGGCATCTAACTTCTCATCAACCAACTCTATCATGGGTGTTCGCAAGACCACCGACGTAGTAGAGAAGATCACATGGACCCTTGCCGGTCTGATGGTAGTAATCAGCGTAGCTTGCGCTTACGTAGCTCCACAGGCTGTGGGCGAGAGCAGCGTTATGGAGGGTGCAACCCAGGAGCAGACCGCTCTTCCTGCTATGCCAGGTGCCAGCAAGGATGCAGCAGCCGGTGCTCAGAAGGCAGCTCCAGCAGCAGCCGGTGCAGAGAAAGCAGCCCCTGCAGCAGCTGAGAAGGCAGCTCCTACAGTGCCAAGCAGCCCTGCAAAATAAAAAAAAATGTAAAAAAGTACGGAAATATTTGGTGGAACCAAATTTTTTCCGTACCTTTGCACTCGCTTAAAAAATGGTGGACGTAGTTCAGTTGGTTAGAGCGTCAGATTGTGGTTCTGAATGTCGTGGGTTCGAGTCCCACCTTCCACCCACATTTCTTTAAGCAAACATAAAAAATCAAATGGTGGACGTAGTTCAGTTGGTTAGAGCGTCAGATTGTGGTTCTGAATGTCGTGGGTTCGAGTCCCACCTTCCA
>CAKQCH010000027.1:0-28729 GCA_934216735.1 uncultured Prevotella sp. | reverse complement strand
ATCCGCTGGTGTTAGCCTTCGGATAACTGTAGAGCACTATCTTGCGACCACGGTAGTCGCTTGCCTTGATTTCACGTTCTTCCTGGTCAATGCCAAGAATCTCTGGTATTTTATCTCCTACATTCATAATTATATATTATTTAAAAGTTATACTATTCTTCTATCTATTATTTCTTCCTTTTCACCCCTCTTACTGCCTCGCTTTCCAATGGATTCTCGGGCCAGAAGTGCTTGGGGTAGCGGCGCTTCAGCTCCTTGCGCACCTCGAAATAGGTGGATTGCCAGAAGCTGGCGAGATCCTGCGTAAGCTGAACGGGCTTGAAACCCGGAGAGAGCAGCTCCAGCAGCAGTGGCTGCCTGCCATCATCAACAGCTGGCGTCCGAGTCATTCCGAAGCACTCCTGCAGGCGGGCACTGAGGATGGGTGCCTCGGCTCCCTGACGATAGTCGATGCGGATATGACTGCCCGATGGAACCACGATGTGGGTGGGTGCGAGGCGGTCTATTTCCTGCTGCTGCTCGTATGGAATCTGTGCCCAGAGTATTTCCGGGAGATTGAGCTTCCTGAGTTCAGCGGTGCTCGTCTTGAGCTTTCCGCCCTGGTCCAGATAGAAGGGTAACCATTCGTAGGCTGTTTCCATCAGGTGCGTGGTGGACAGATCGGGCAACTCCATTTCCGGGTGCCACGCTCTTACCTGCGCCACCCTCCGCTGCAACCGCTGAACGTCTTCGTTCCAATCCAGCATGCTGAGTCCTTCCTTCCGGATGGCGGTGCAGAGAATATGGATAATCTGCTGTTTGTCGGCATCCTGGAGCGGTTTGCTATCCACCACAAGGGTTCCGATGCGTCGCTCTCTCTGCATCCTGATTATTCCCGCCTTACTGTCCCACGAGACGTTGTCGAACTCATGGGTAGGGAGGTCGATGATGTTTACGGGAGCCGAGAGAAACACCTTGCCTGCCTTTCCCGAAGATGGAAGCGGGGTGGAAGCATTCGTGCCCAGCGGCTGAGCAGATACATTGAGCGAGGCGATGGCGAGCCATTGCTGCGCCGACATTGCATCGCTTGAATCGATGAAGAGCGTCTTACCGTTCGACATTCTGAAATGGCCGATGTTATCGATGGCCATGGCGATGCGCTCAGGATAGGCTAGGGCAATCAGTCTGCCCACTTCCTCTGCATCCACTGGCTCATTATCTTCCTTCACCTTGAGCATCCTGCGGTATTCCTGGGCTATCTGGGCAATGCGCGCCCATCTGCCCAGACTGTTTTTCTGTCGCTGCGAACGGAGGATGGAGAAGCGCAGCGACATGTCTGAATCCTCAGAGTCACTCATCGGGTCTTTCTCTTCCAGCAGGGCGGCAACGTCGCAGGCTAGAGCTTTGAGCGCAGAAGATTCTGTACTCATCATCATCTTGGCGATGCGCGGATGACAAGGCAATGTTGCCATCTTCCGGCCCAATGGGGTGATGCTGCCATCCGCTTCTATCGCTTCAAGTGATAGAAGCAATTCCTTGGCATTGAGAAGGTTACTGCTTGATGGTGGGGTAAGCCAGAGCAGCGACTGGGGATTGTTCTCGCCAAAGGCTGCAATATCGAGTACCATCGACGTAAGGTCGGCTTCCTCTATCTCCGGGCGGCGCAGGTCTTCCATCAGATGTTCCGAGGTCTGAGTCCACAACCGATAGCAGATTCCTTCAGCCACACGTCCGGCTCGTCCTCTTCTTTGGGTGGCCATATCCTTGCTGATGGTTACGGTTTCCAGGTGGCTCAATCCCGTTCGGGCATCGTAAACCAGTTTTCGGCAAAGTCCGGAATCCACCACGATCCTCACGCCTTCGATGGTAAGTGAGGTTTCTGCGATAGGTGTGGCGAGCACGATTTTCCTTTCTCCCTCACGGGATGGGGCGATGGCGAGGCGCTGCTTCTCGGGTGGGAGATTGCCGTAGAGCGGATAAACCTGCGGAACGGTAAGTCCTGCTGAAGCCCTGCTGAGGCTCGCATCCAAAATCTCCTTGCATTTCTGAATCTCCGCCTGTCCTGGAAGGAAAGCCAGAATATCGCCCTCGTGCTTATCTGCAGCCTTGAGGATGGTAGCTGCCACCTCTTTATATATGTCGTATCGCGCAATGTCGGTCTCAGAATAAATGGTCTCTACAGGGAACATTCGGCCTTCGCTCTCTATCAGGGGAGCTTGTAATGCCTCGCAGATGGCAGAAGCATCGATGGTAGCCGACATGATGATAATCTTCAGATCGGGTCGGATGATTTCCTGTGCCTGTCGGGTGAGGGCAAGCGCCAGGTCGGAGTTGATGCTTCGCTCATGAAACTCATCAAAGATGACGGCGCTCACTCCTTCGAGCGTGGCATCATGGATGAGCATTCGGGTAAGTATTCCCTCGGTGAGTACCTCGATGCGGGTTTCTGAAGAAACCTTGTTCTCGAAGCGTACCCGGTAACCTACGGTCTTGCCCACGGGTTCGCCCAGGATGCTTGCCATCCGCTCTGCTATCTGTCGGGCGGCAAGTCGGCGCGGTTCCAGCATCAGAATCTTTCCTTGTGGGGTGGCTTCGAGGAGGGTGAGTGGAAGCACGGTGGATTTTCCGGCTCCCGGCGGAGCGGTGATAACAAGGTTTGCCGACTCTTTCAGGGTGCTGTTGATGGCGTCGGCTATCTGGAATGCAGGAAGATGACCTGCCTGCTGTTTGATTCTATTGTAATTCATACTGCAAAGATACAAATATTCGTATTGATACTGCAAAGATACGCATTATTTTTGTGATACACAAATTTTCAGACCATCTTCTCTTTCAGCCGGTACCATTTTACGAAAGCGAAGTAGCCGGCTAGGATGGCAACATAGAGAATGGCTAGCTGGAGCAGGGAAAGATGCACATGCTCGATGCTTGCCCCCGGCAACATACTCGTCAGACGGAAGGCGGTGTTGATGAATTGGGTGATGGAGGTGAGAACGTTCATCACCAACTGCATTAATCCTTCTGTGGGTGAGGCTAGGAAAGAGATGTAGGTAAGGGGTGAAAGGATGAAAAGCAGGACGCAGAGATAGAGAATGAGGGTGGCTGCCGGGATGGCGATGAAACTGGTAATCAGGGAGTAGCAGGAAATGCGCCCGAAATAGAAGACGATGAGGGGCAGGGTGCCAATCTGGGCAGCCAGGGAAACACAGAAAAGACCCCATATTGCGCGGATGATGTTGCTGTGGGATGAGAGGAGACAGAAGAAGAGGGGATAGAATAGAAGAATGGAACCCACGGCAAGAAAGGACATCTGGAAACCGATGTCGAAGATGTTGAACGGGTTGACCAGCACCATGATGATGTAGGCCAATGCCAGCGTGTTGAGCGTTGGGTCGGGGCGCAAGGAGAGCAATACCATACTGTAGATGCTGAGCATGGTGGCTGCCCTGACGGCACTGGCTGGGAATCCGATAAAGATGACGTATGCCCAGACGATGGTGGTGGATAGGATGATGGTTAGCTTAGACCGGCGCTTGCCGCCTAGCAGCAGGATGATGAGCTGGAAGATGATGCCGATATGCAAACCGCTAACTGCCAATATGTGGCTGGTTCCGGATATTGAATAGGCCTCCTTGGTCTCCTGGTTGAGTGCCGACTTGTCGCCCATTGCCATGGCTGCGATGACGGCGAAATCCTGTTCCCCGATATGCAGGGTGTGCAGTTGTTGTTCCGCCTGTTGTCTGAAGTCTTGGGCTTTCAGGATGGTACGTTCAAAGGAGGACAATGATTGGTAGGCTTTTATCTGAACGGGAGCTTTGAGGTGATCGATGTGATGGGTGGTAATGCAACTGCCGAGACAGAAGATGCAAAGATAGAGGTTGAGGCATTGATAGTGGATGAGCTTGTCGATGATGCGGCTAGACGGGTTATGTCGGCGGATGAGTTGGGTCATCATATAGCAGCAGGCTGCGATGCTCCAGGGAAGGATGGAGAAGGTGAGCCATTGGCGCATGCTGAGGTAATCATAGCTATATTTAGCCGTGATGATACCTACCGTCAGTACGAGGCTGAAGGACATGAGTGGGGTGAAATGTTGCTTTTTGATTCTGTCCATAGTTACCGATTTTGCTGGAAAGCCGATGGAATGAGATGGCTGATTCCATGGTTTATGTAAAAGCCCGATAAAAGGTTGGTGATAGTCCAACGCTCTTATCGGGCTTATCCTATTGTATATAGTGTTTATCCTATATATATAATAATGTGTAAATCTACAGCAGATGCTGCAGATGAGTTATCTAATCATTATTTGCCGAATCCGAAGATACGCTTGATGAATTTCTTCACCGCGTTCTCGTTCTTCTGTGGGTTTACCACAGGAGCATACTTGCGGTTGCCGGAGCCCTCGGTGTTCTGCTGCTTCTGCTGGGAAGAGCCCTGCTTTTTTGGGGCTACGCCTCTGCCACGGCCATTGCTGCCTGGGCGGACATTGTTCTCTGCACCTGGACGCTGGTTGCCATTAGGCTGCTGGTTGCCGTTCTCATCATAGCGGCGCTTGTTGTTGTTGCGGCGCTTGTTGTTACGGCTCTGCTGCTCGCCATTCTGTGGAGCAGCCTGCTGGTTGTTCTGTGGTTTGGCTGCCTTAGGGGCATTCTGCTGTTTGGCATCCTTTGGAGCATTTGGCTGGTCGCCATTCTCGCTATTGTTGCGAGGATTCTTCTCCTTTCGGTCGTTTGGTTTGTTTGGCTTGCGCTTGTGAGAAGTTTGGTCACGGTCTTTCTGGCGACGGCTCTTGGCGCTGGTCTTGGTCTTACCCTCGTTGTTGGCATTGTTGCCTTCGTTGCCATTTTTGCCATTCTCACCATTGTTCTTATTCTCGGCGTTCTTCTTGTTGCGGTTTTCTCCGTTCTTGCCACGGCCCTTTCCGCCTTGCTTTCCGCCCTTTCCACCACGGCCATTGTTCTTCTTAGGCTTGTTGAGCTTGATGTATTCAGGACCTTCGCCGCAACCTTCCGGCAATGGCATCTTCTCTACCACTTTTTCCAGGAACTTCTCAATCTGCTGGAACCAGTACTGGTCTTCCTCGTTTACGAAGGTGATGGCTCTACCGTCACGGTTGGCACGGGCTGTACGACCGATGCGGTGAACATAATCCTCTGTATCGTGAGGAACATCGTAGTTGATAACCATCTCGATGTCATCGATGTCGATTCCACGAGCCACGATATCGGTAGCCACGAGTACATCATATTGTCCGCTCTTAAACTTGAACATCACGTCGTCGCGCTCTGCCTGCTCCAGGTCGGAGTGCATCGCACCGCAGTTGATGCCTATCTGCTGAAGGGCTGCTGCCAACTGCTTCACCTTCATCTTGCTGCCGCTGAACACGATGACACGCTTCATGTCGCCAGCTTTGAAGATTTCCTTGATGATGGTCATCTTCTGGGTTTCATAGCATACGTAAGCCTCCTGCTTGATCTTCTCGGCTGGTTTGCTTACGGCGAGCTTAATCTCTACAGGGTCCTTGAGCAAGGTCTTAGCCAGTTCCTCAATCTTCTCTGGCATGGTGGCAGAGAACATGATGGTCTGGCAGGTCTTAGGCAACTTGCTTGCGATGGTGTTGATGTCCTCAGAGAAACCCATGTCGAGCATGCGGTCGGCCTCATCAAGGATGAAGAAGCTCACCTTGCTCAAATCCACGTTACCCAGAGAAATGTGGGTGATGAGGCGGCCAGGGGTAGCGATAACTACATCGGCACCCATGCGGAGGCTCTTCAATTCCTGGTCGTAGCGGTTGCCGTCGTTGCCGCCATATACAGCCACGCTGCTCACATCTTGCAGATAGTAGCCGAAGCCCTGCATTGCCTGGTCTATCTGCTGGGCCAACTCGCGGGTTGGTGACATGATGACGCAGTTGATGGCATCTTTTGGATAACCGCCATCGTCGAGCTTGCTCAAAACTGGGAGCAGGTAGGCTGCAGTCTTACCGGTACCGGTCTGTGCAACGCCTAACACGTCGTGACCTTCCAATATCTCAGGGATACATTTTTCCTGTACGGGGGTGCAAGTGTCGAATCGCATGTCGTATAATGCGTCGAGCACGTTGTCGTTTAAATCTAATTCGTCGAAATACATTTCTATAAAATTTTTAATTTATAGTTTATAGCTTATAGCAGCAGTGCCCCTATAAACTATAAACTCTTAATTCTTAATTGATAATTACCTCGGAGCCTTGCGGTAGCAGAAGTATGCCACGAAGGCAAAGATGATGTTTGGCATCCATGCCGCCAATGCCGGAGGGAAATTTGCCTGGATGGCGAAGGTGGCTGAAACGGTCTGCAGCATGATGTAGCCGAAACTCAGAGCCAGACCGATACCCAGTGCCATTCCCATTCCTCCCTTTCGCTTGCGGGATGAGAGCGAAACACCGATGATGGTGAGGATGAAGGAAGCAAACGAGGAGGCGATGCGCTTGTAGTACTCCACCTGATACTGTACCACATTGCCTGAACCGCGGTTGATCTGCTTGGAGATATAATCCTTCAGTTCCGGACTGGTGAAGGTTTCCTGCTGTCCCTTGGAGTAAACCAGATCGGTAGGCTCCATCATGATGAGCGTATCCTTCTGTGCTCCACTCGTGATGTGTTCCTTCATACCCTTCAGCTGGCGCACCTTCCAGCTGCTCAGCTTCCAATGGTACTTGCTGTCGGAGATGGTATCATACTGAATCTCCATTGCCGTGAGGTGACTCACCAGTTTTTTGTCCTGAAACTTGTCCAGGCAGAAGCCATAGCCTCTCTTCACGTTGTTGTCGTAGTGCTGGATGTAGGCGATGACACCTTTATCTACCTGCAGCTGCACATTCTCGGCAGAGGTGTTCTTCTTCTTGTTCTTATACATGTTCTCGAAGTTCTGTCGAACCACGGTGCCATGCGGGATGACGTAGGCGGAGAGCGCATAGCTCAGGGCTGAAAGCATCACGCAGGTGATGAGATAAGGACGCAGAAGTCGCTTGAACGAAACGCCCGATGCCATGATGGCAATGATTTCAGAGTTGCCTGCCAGCTTCGAGGTGAAGAGGATGACAGCCACGAACACGAACAACGCACTGAAGAGGTTGGCGAAGTAGGGAACGAAGTTGGCGTAATAGTCGAAGATGATGGCCCGGGTCGGCGCATGATACTCCGTAAACTTCGCCAGGTTCTCGTTGAAGTCGAACACGATGGCAATGGTAATAATCAAGGCTATCGAGAAGAAGTAGTAACCTACGAACTTCTTGATGATATACCAGTCCAGTCGCTTGATGTATCTCAGTGGGTTGAGATACCTGAGCACCTTGAGGAAACGCAGTTTGTGCCCTATCCATCCCAGCACCTTGGCGATGCGGTGGAGGATGGGAACCAGCCAACCGAAGCGATGGGCAATGGCTCTGCCCATCTTCAGTCGTCTGCGATGTTTTCTGATGTATTTAAAATCTTTCATCATTTAAAGTAAAATATGTATAGGAGCATCCCATAAAGCTCAATGCTCAAAGCTCAAAACTAGATTCGTCTGCCCAGCTGGTCGATGATGGAGCGTTTCCACTCCACAAAGTCGCCCTGCTCTATGTGATGGCGGGCATCGGTGACGAGTCGCAGGTAGAACGAGAGGTTGTGGATGCTGGCTATCTGCATTGCCAGGAGTTCCTGTGCCTTGAACAGGTGGTGCAGGTAGGCCTTGGTGGTCATGCGGTCGATGTCGCATCCGTCTGGGTCCACCGGACTGAAGTCCATCTCCCATTTCTTGTTGCGCATGTTCATCGTACCATTATAGGTGAAGAGCATCGCATTGCGGCCGTTGCGGGTTGGCATGACGCAGTCGAACATATCCACACCACGCTCGATGGCTTCCAGGATATTCTGAGGAGTACCCACACCCATCAGGTAGCGAGGCTTGTCCTTTGGCAGAATCTCGTTCACCACCTCAATCATCTCATACATCACCTCGGTAGGTTCTCCCACGGCAAGACCGCCGATGGCATTTCCGTCTGCACCCTTGTCGGCGATGAACTTGGCTGCCTCGCGGCGCAATTCAGGGAAGGTGCAGCCCTGAACGATAGGAAAGAGACTCTGCTGATAGCCGTAGAGCGGTTCCGTCTCGTTGAAGCGCTTGAAGCAGCGGTCCAGCCAGCGCTGGGTGAGCTCCAGACTCTTTTTGGCGTACTGGAAATCGCTCTGTCCAGGAGGACACTCATCGAAAGCCATCATGATGTCGGCACCGATGATGCGCTCGGTATCCATCACGTTCTCGGGGGTGAAGAAGTGCTTGCTGCCGTCGATGTGTGAGCGGAACTCGCATCCCTCTTCTCTGAGCTTGCGGATGCCAGTGAGCGAGAATACCTGGAATCCGCCGCTGTCGGTGAGGATAGGGCGGTCCCAGCCGTTAAATTTATGCAGTCCTCCTGCCGCCTTGATGACGTCGAGTCCCGGACGCAGGTAGAGGTGGTAGGTGTTGCCCAGGATAATCTGGGCTTTCACCTGCTGGCGCAACTCCTCGAAGTGGACGCCCTTCACGCTTCCCACGGTGCCTACTGGCATGAAGATAGGTGTCTTAATCTGTCCGTGGTCGGTGGTGATGATGCCAGTACGTGCATCGCTGGCCTTATCTGTTACTTGTAGTTCAAATTTCATTTTCTTTATTTTTCTTCTTTTTTGTCGTTATCTGGAATGGTGAAGTTGATAGGGTGCTCCACTTTCTCGTCGGTGAGTGCGAACTCCCATACATCTGCCACGTCTTCTACATAGTGGAAGCTTACGCCCTTGAGATACTTTTCCGGAATGTCGAGAATGTCCTTCTCGTTATCCTTGCAAATCACGATGTCGGTGATGCCGGCACGCTTGGCTGCCAGAATCTTCTCCTTGATGCCACCCACTGGGAGCACTTTGCCTCGAAGGGTTATCTCGCCCGTCATGGCGGTGTTCTTGCGCACCTTGCGCTGGGTGATGGCCGAGGCGATGCTGGTGGCGATGGTGATTCCTGCCGATGGACCGTCTTTAGGCGTGGCACCTTCCGGCACATGGATGTGGAGGTTCCAGTTTTCAAAGATGCGATAGTCTACGCCGAGCAGGTCGATATGCGCCTTAATGTACTCCAGAGCGATGACGGCAGACTCCTTCATCACGTCGCCGAGATTTCCGGTCAGGGTCAGCTTGCCTTGCCTGCCCTTGCTCAGGGAGGTCTCGATGAAGAGGATTTCTCCGCCCACGGAAGTCCATGCCAGTCCGGTTACTACTCCCGCATAACTGTTGCCCTGATAGATGTCACGGTTGAAGGGTGCCGTGCCAAGAATATCTTTCAGTTCGGCTGGGGTGATGGCAGGCTTTTCCAGTTCCTTGGAAGAGGCGAGCTTGTAGGCCATCTTGCGCAGTCCCTTGTTAATCTGCTTCTTCAACTGGCGTACGCCGCTTTCTCGGGTGTAGTGCTCGATGATGTTCTCGATGGCTGCCTTGCTGAAGGTCACCTTCGGGGTGAACGTGTCGAGACCCGTATTCTCCAACTCCTTCGGAATCAGGTGGCGCTTGGCTATTTCTATCTTCTCTTCGGTGATGTAGCCGCCTACTTCTATCAGCTCCATGCGGTCGAGCAATGGGCGCGGGATGGAACTGATGTCATTGGCGGTGGCGATGAAGAGAACCTTCGAGAGGTCGTAATCCACATCCAGATAGTTGTCGTGGAAGGCTACGTTCTGCTCTGGGTCGAGTACTTCGAGCAGTGCCGATGCCGGGTCGCCATGATAGTTATTGCTTGATACCTTGTCTATCTCGTCGAGAATGAATACTGGGTTGCTGCTTCCTGCCTTCTGGATGTTCTTGATGATACGTCCTGGCATTGCACCGATGTAGGTGCGGCGGTGACCGCGAATCTCCGACTCATCGTGCAGACCGCCGAGCGACATGCGTACATACTTGCGGTTCATGGCCTTGGCAATGCTTCTTCCCAAACTGGTCTTTCCTACTCCCGGAGGACCGTAGAGACAAAGGATAGGACTCTGCGTTCCGTTTTTCAGCGTTCTAACTGCCAGATATTCCAGGATGCGCTCCTTCACTTTCTCCATGCCGTAGTGGTCCTGGTTGAGAATCTTCTTGGCGTGGGTCAGGCTCAGGTTGTCTATGGTGTATTCGTTCCAAGGCAAATCTACCAGCGTCTGCAGATAGTTGATCTGAATAGGATAGTCGGGGCTTTGCGGATAGATGTTGTCAAGCTTGGCCATCTCCTTCTTGAAAACCGCCTGGGTTGCTCCGTTCCATACTTTGTGCTGGGCCTTTTCGAGCAGTTCCTTCTTCTCCGGACTTCCTTCCCCTTCTCCCAGTTCAGTCTTGATTTGCTTAATCTGCTGTTTCAGGAAGTATTCCTTCTGCTGTTCTTCCATCTCGTATTGAGTCTTTCTCCTGATTTCTGATTGCAGGTAGAGCAGTTTCAGCTCCTTTTGCAAAGCCTTCATTGCTACTATAATACGGTCGGGGAGGAACTCTTCCTCCAGCATCTTGATTCTGTCTTCTACAGAAAAAGACAAGGAGTTGCAGAGAAAGTTGCACTTGACGAAGATGTTGGAAATCTCATTGATGGCATAGACCGCCTCGTCTGGGATGTTTTCGTTATTCTTGATGAATTTGATTGACTCCTCGAAGAAGGTCTTGGTCAGGGTCTTGAACATCGGCTCCTTGGCCAATTTCTCTGAAGGCCAGAGTTCCGGTTGGCTCTCCACGTCGGCCATGTGGTAGGGGTGGGATTCTACGATGCTTTTCAGCTTGCATCTTCCCAGACCCTGTACGATGACGGTCTTCTGGTGCTCCTCGTTGGGCATGTTGATGACTTTCACCAGTTTTGCGAAAGTTCCCTGTTCGTAGAGATCTTCTGCTGCAGGATCTTCGGTGTCTTCTTGCTTCTGACAGAAGATACAGAATATCGTTTCTGGATTCTGCTCCAGCATGTTTACCAGTTCCTGACTCTTTTTCCTGCCCACCACGATAGGGGTCAGCACAGCTGGGAAAACTACCAGGTCGCGTGTGCAGAGGGTAGGATAGATGCCTGCTTCTCTTTGTTGAATCAGCACGGATGCATCACCTTCGAAGTCGGCAATCATCTGGATTCGTGTATTTGAATTATCGTTCATATTTGTTAAATAAACACTTTTTGGGGGTGTAAATTTGATGAATATACTTTTTTAGTTTGCAAAGTTAGTGATTTTTGGTGAAAAACCCATCTGTTTTTCCAAAAAACTCCTCTTTATTATATTTTATTTTTAATAGAGGAGGGTAAATGTAATAAAATGCTTAAATTTGCGTTATGATTTTAAGTAAAAAAGTTAGGATAAATGGCAGGATTTAAGTTTAAGCAATTTGAAATTCACCAAGACCGTTGTGCCATGAAGGTAGGTACGGATGGTGTGCTGCTGGGGGCATGGGCTCCTGGCGGCAAGCGTATATTGGATATTGGTTCGGGCACAGGACTCATCTCGTTGATGATGGCGCAGCGCTGCCAGGAGGCTCAGGTGATAGGTGTTGACCTGGATGCTGAGGCTTGTGATGAGGCTCGTGAGAATGTGGCGGCTAGTCCCTTTGCCGACAGGGTGAGCATAGCGTGCTGCCGCTTGCAGGATTATGAATCGGCGGAGAAGTTTGATGCCATCGTAAGTAATCCTCCCTTCTTCTTGAATAGTCTGAAAAATCCAGACAGTAAAAGGTCGATGGCCCGCCATGCTGACAGCTTGCCGTTTAGGGATCTTTTCCTAGGGGTAAAACGCTTGCTTTCTGAAGAGGGCGTGTTCTCGGCAATAGTACCATCTGAAGTGCTGGATGCCTTTACGTCAGAAGCCTATCTGCTAGGTTTTTGCCTTGTTCGCCAATGTGGGGTTAAAACGGTGGGACGGAAGCAGCCTAAGCGCTTTATGCTGACCTTTGCCAGACATAGAACGGTGGAGATGGAAAATGCGATTGAGGTAATGATGGATTCTGACGGGAACCGATCGGAATGGTATGCGAAAATTACTGAGGAATTCTATGTAAGCTAATCTTGATATGAAGATATTGGCTTAATATCAAAGATAATATTTTTATATAAAGACAGGAGTTGGAGGTTAGAAGTTGCAGGAAGTATAGTCATGCCTGCAAAATCTTCTAATTTCCAACTCCTGTCATTTTAAAGGTTCAGTTTGCGTTGCACCAGTTTACTGATGGCTTCAACTCGCTTGCTCTGTCGCTGGATATCCTTCTGGATGTCGTCGCGAACCACATTGATGTCGTTGAAGAAATCTGCAAAGGCCGATTGGATCATGTTGGGCTTGCGGACACTTTTGTCGGCGAATGGATTGATGATCATCTTGATGCCTTTCTCTTCCAGATGCACGTCGATATCGGCACCAGTCATCACCGGGTCACCGTCGTAATGGATAACACCCGGCTTGCTGCGTGAAATGTGGAGCTTCTTACAGCGGAACGACTTAATCTTCGAGTTCTTGTCGAGCGTCTTGTTGAACATGTCGAAACTAACCTGCGAAGCCTCCAGAACATCGAATGGCTCCATGATGACAACGTCCATCAGTCCGTCGCTCATGGATGCCTGTGGAGCTATGTAGGCATTGTTGCCATATTGTGAGGCATTGGCGCAGGAAATGAGAAAGGCCTTGTATTGCTTGGTGCCTGTCTCGTCTTCCAGCGTATAGGTCTCCGGCTCATATTTCAGTCCCTCTCTGAGAATGTTCTCTGCATAACTGATTGGTCCTCGCTTTCCGCTCTCGGCAAATTTCATGCTGACGAAGGCGTCGAATCCCATTCCGCAGGTGCAGAAGAAAGGGTAATCGTTGATGACTCCATAGTCAAGGTCGCGTATCTGGCAAGCATTGATTACCTCGATGCTCTTCTTCAAGTTCATAGGCAAGAGCAGGTGGCGCGCCAGTCCGTTGCCGGAACCGCAAGGCAGGATGCCCAGGGCTGTATCTGAATGGACGATGGAACGGGCTACTTCGTTGATGGTGCCGTCGCCACCCACTGCCACCACGATGTCGGCATGGTTGTCTCTGGCTTCGGCGGCAATCTCAGATGCGTGCCCGGCTCTTTCGGTTAACCTTATCTCGTACTCGAACAGCTCCTTGTCCAAAGTAGAATCTATCAAACTGGGAACAGCCGCTTTGCTGCTGGTTCCAGAAATCGGGTTCATGATGAAAACTATCTTTTTTTTCATATCTTAGTCAAGAAAACGTAATTTTTAAAGTGCAAAAGTAATAAAAATCCCTAAAATAGCAAGAAATATCCATTAAAAAAACTCTAAAAGTAAACTTTCTTAGGAAAAAAGCGGTTATATTAGTCTTTTTTTGTATCTTTGCACCCTGAAACTTAGAATAAATATAAAAAGAAAATAAAGTACACCTATTTATAATGGGACAATTACAAGAAAGATACAAGAATTATCGTGTTCCTCAGAAGTATATGGCTGCCGGTGTGTATCCATACTTCCGCGAGATCACAAGTAAGCAGATGACTGAAGTTACCGACATCGACGGACACCATATCCTGATGTTCGGCTCAAATGCTTATCAGGGTTTGACAAACGACCAGCGTGTAATCGACGCAGCCAAGGCTGCTCTTGACAAGTATGGCTCAGGCTGTGCGGGTAGTCGTTTCCTCAATGGTACCCTCGATTTACATGTACAGCTCGAGAAGGAGCTTGCAGAGTTTATGGGTAAGGACGAGACATTGTGCTTCTCTACTGGTTTCTCTGTGAACCAGGGTGTGTTGGCATGTGTTGTGGGTCGCGGTGATTATATCATCTGCGACGACCGTGACCACGCCAGTATCGTAGATGGCCGCCGTCTCTCATTCGCTACCCAGCTTCACTACAAGCACAACGACATGGAAGATTTGGAGCGTGTGCTCTCTAAGCTTCCTGAGGATGCTGTCAAGCTCATCGTGGTTGATGGCGTATTCTCTATGGAGGGTGACTTGGCCAACTTGCCTGAGATTGTAAAGCTCAAGCATAAGTACAACTGCTCTATCATGGTGGATGAGGCTCATGGTCTCGGTGTATTCGGTAAGCAGGGACGTGGTGTCTGCGACCACTTCGGCTTGACAGATGAGGTAGACCTTATCATGGGTACATTCTCTAAGAGTTTGGCTTCTATCGGTGGTTTCATCGCATCAGACAAGGATACTATCAACTTCCTCCGTCACAACTGCCGTACTTACATCTTCAGTGCATCCAATACTCCAGCAGCTACCGCTGCTGCTCTTGAGGCACTCCACATCATTCAGAAAGAGCCAGAGCGTTTCAAGAATCTGTGGGATGTAACTAACTATGCCTTGAAGCGTTTCCGCGAGGAGGGTTTTGAGATTGGTGAGACCGAGAGTCCTATCATTCCTCTCTACGTTCGCGATGCTGAGAAGACATTCGTTGTTACTAAGTTGGCTTACGATGCGGGTGTATTCATCAATCCGGTTATTCCTCCAGCATGTGCTCCACAGGATACATTGGTACGTTTTGCCCTCATGGCAACTCATACCAAGGATCAGGTAGAGAAGGCTGTTCAGATTTTGAAGAAGATTTTCGTAGAGGAAGGAATCATCAAGGCGTAATGGCAATAAGGATGGCGATAGCTGATTTTTCAGAATCGCTATATATAATAAGGTATAAAGGGCAGCTTTTTCGGAAGTTGCCCTTTTATTTTGGGCAAAAAACAAGAAAATGAATATTTTTTTGAAAAAAAGTTGCCCGAAAATTTGGTGGAATCAGAAAAATGTTGTACCTTTGCACCCGCAATTCAGAAATGATGCTTACGCTAACAAAGATAAGTTGCAGTGAGAATGAAAGCGGGGTGTAGCGCAGCCCGGTAGCGCTCCTGTTTTGGGAACAGGTGGTCGCAGGTTCGAATCCTGTCGCCCCGACATTCAAGAAAGCTAAGAAGATTAAATCTTCTTAGCTTTCTTGCTTTATATAAGTTTAATTTAAAAATGTTACTATCATGATTATTACGATTGCGCGCCAGTGTGGATGTGGCGCTGTTCGTGTGGGCAGGTTGCTTGCTGAACATTATGGTATTCCTTTCTATACCCGTAAAAATTTGATGGAAATGGCTGAAGAGCGTGGAATCCTTGACGAGATGGAGGCTTTCTTCGATGAAACTCCTGTGGATGAATTGCTCTTTTCTATGTCTTCCCTAGGTGAGAACCAGAAGCTGCTCACCGAAAAACCTCTTCATGCTTTGGCGGATATGATCGGACAGGAGAATTGTATCATCATTGGACGCTGTGGAAACTATATCTTCAGAGAGCGCAAGGATCTGGTATCCGTATTCCTGAAGGGTGGTTTGCAAGCTCGTATCGAGGAAATCCAAGAGGAACAGGGATTAACCCGTAATGAGGCTGCCGAGTTTGTGGAACATGCCGATTATTGCCGTGTAGCTTATCACCAGTATTATACCGGACTAACATGGGGTAATGCGGATGATTATGACGTTTGTCTGGATACGGTTCGCCTGGGCGTAGAGAAGACGGCAAGTGCCATTGAGACTTATGTAGAAGCGGTATTGTAAAAGTAAGGAGTTACCTGTTAGGAGGTTTTAAAGGACTACTAACGGTCAGGTTCAAAAAATAGTATTTAGGATGAAATTTTTAATTCAGTTTTTAATTATCATTGCATTCTCTTTTGCGGGAGAATTGCTCCATTATCTGCTGCCGCTGCCTATCCCTGCCAGCATCTATGGCATCGTCTTGCTCTTTGCGGCTTTGGAGTTGAAGTTGGTCAAGGTGAAGCATATCAGGGAGACGAGTGGTTTTCTGATTGCCATCATGCCTGTGATGTTTATTCCTGCTGCAGTGGGTCTCATTGATTCCTGGCAGTCGATTGCCGGCGCATGGCTGCAGTATGTTGTCGTTACCGTGGTCAGCACCTTCGTGGTTATGGGGGCTTCGGGATGGATTACTCAGTTTGTTATCAGAAAGGGAAAGGAGGCGAAGAAATGATGTCGCTTTTCTTATCGTCTATGGCCATGCTGGGTGCTTCGGTTCCGTTGTTCCAGGATTCCGTATTTTTCGGAGTTCTCATCAGTCTGGCTGCATACGCCATCGGTATGTTGCTGAAGGTAAAGACAGGATGGTCGCTGATGAACCCGTTGCTTATCTCTATCATCTTGGTGATTGTTACCTTGCTGATTACTGGGGTAGACTACAAGACGTATAGTGCGGGTGCCAACTGCATCAGTTATCTGCTTACTCCTGCAACCATTTGTCTGGCTGTGCCGCTTTATCAGCAGGTAGAGTTACTCAAGAAGAATTATCGTGCTGTATTGATTGGTATCCTGGCGGGTGTGTTGGCAAGTCTCTGTTCTGTCTTGATTCTGGCTTTGCTCTTCCATTTCGACCATGCGGCTTATGTCACCTTCCTACCGAAGTCTATCACCACCGCCATCGGTATCGGTGTTTCTGAGGAGTTGGGAGGTCATGTTTCCGTAACTGTAGTAGTTATCATCGTAACGGGTGTCTTGGGCAATATCTTTGCTGAGAAATTCCTCAAGCTGCTCTGCATCAAGGAACCTATAGCCAAAGGTATCGCCATCGGATGTTCTGCCCATGCGCTGGGTACGGCGAAGGCGATGGAGATGGGTACCATCGAGGGTGCGATGAGTAGCCTTTCCATTGTGGTATGTGGTGTGATGACGGTGATTGGTTCTTCCATCTTCGCCATGTTCATGTAACCATGTAAGCAACATTTGCTTTCTTATCATCTTGGTTCATAAGAATCATGCAATATTTAGTCCCTTTTTTCGTTTTATAAATATGAAACGAAAAAAGGGATTTTTATATATATTAATAGGTGGTATGACTACTGCCTTCATGGTAAGTTGTGCTGATGATGAGAGTTTCTCATCATCCCGTAACGACTTACTCGCTTTTTCCATGGATACAGTTTGTCTGGACACTACTTTCTCGAATGTGCCTACGCCAACCCGAAGCTTCTGGGTTTATAATCATACGGGAAAGGGATTGCGCTGTTCTTCTGTAAGATTGGAAAACGGAAATCAGACTGGGTATCGGGTGAATGTGGACGGTTCGTTTCTGGGGCAGACCGCTGGTTTCCAGACTCAGAATGTTGAGGTGCGCAAGGGTGATAGTATCCGTGTATTCGTGGAACTGACTTCCCGTCAGCAATATCAGGATGATCCGCAGCTGGTGGAAGATAATCTGCTCTTTCAATTGGAGAGTGGAGTGCAGCAGAAGGTGAACCTGAAGGCTTATTCGTGGGATGCCACTTTGCTGAACAATCCCACCATCAGGAAGGATTCTACCATCAGAGATAGCAAGCCGATTGTGATATACGGCGGAATGAAGGTGGACAGTTTGGCTACGCTTACCATCGGGGCTGGCACCCGACTGTATTTTCATGAGAATGCCGGATTGAAGGTATATGGAACCCTCCATGTTCAGGGTGAGCAAGGAAAGGAGGTGGTGATGAGAGGAGATAGAATCGACAATATGTTTGATTATCTGCCTTACGACCGCACTCCGGGACAATGGCAAGGCATCCAGCTGATGGCATCATCATATAATAATGTCATCAACTATGCTGATATCCATAGCACCTATCATGGTATCCTTGTTGATTCATGCGATGTGACCAGGCAGAAACTCCTGGTGCAGAATGCTACGGTTCACAATTGTCAGGGCTATGGTATCCTCGTTGATTCTGCCAAGGTTCAGATATACAATAGTCAGATTTCCAACACGCTGGAGCATCCGCTCTATGTGCATGGTGGCGATGTGGAAGTGAATGGATGTACCATCGCTCAGTTCTATCCGTTTGATGGACGCCGTGCTACGGCTATCGGATTCATGCCTCCTGTCAGCAACCTCAAGGTGACGAACTCGCTTGTTACGGGCTACCACGACGATGAGGTGGTCTGGAGTGCGCCAAAGGAAGATGAAGTCTGCAATTTCAGTTTTGACCATTGTGTGCTGCGTACGGAAAAGATGGAGACAGACGACAGTCTGAAGTTCACGAACATCATATTTGAGGATGTGAAGGACACCACCCGATTTGGTGAGAAGCATTTCCGCCTGTTTGATACCGACAACTTGAAGTACGATTTCCGCCTCCGCAAGGAATCGGCTGCCATTGGAGCAGCAGATACTGCCACCTCATTGCCTGCCGACCGCCTGGGATTTCGCCGTGACGACAAACCGGATGCGGGCTGCTATGAGTTTGAGGAACAGATAGAAGAAAATGACAAGAAGGAGTAGGATAGTGAGGGTAGGAGCAGCGGCATTGGCCCTGATTCCTATTCTTGCGTTTGCAGAAGGGAGGCAGACCGAGAATCAGTCGCTGCCGGTTTCTTCCCAGCAGAAGAAGAAAGAAGATGCAGAACTGCTGGCAAGGGCGCTGGATTATTTCGTTTCCAGGAAATATCATGAATGTCTGATTCTTCTGGAAAGGCTCGACAAGACCTATCGCCTGAATCCCAGATACAAGGCATACTTGGGAGTGTGCTATTATTATGAATGGGATTATGAGCAAACCATCAGGTGTCTCGACCCGGTTATCCCCCAGTTGGAGAACTTTGCGCCTCAGGAACGTTCTTTCTATTGCTGGGCTGATGCAGAGAGCCATTTCGGTTTGCAGCAATACGAATCGGCCTTGCCGCTTTATGAGCAGATGCTTTCGCTTTGTCAGGAGAATGAGAAGCCTGATGCCTATTATCGCTTGGGCTTCTGTCATCTTTTCCGGGCGAGGGATATGGAGAAGTCTGCAAGTAGAGAAGATATGATGACAGAATATACGAAGGCTCGTGATTATCTGCGGAATGCATTGAAGGGTTACCTGCGTTATCGCAATACGGCAGATGAAAAGGCCCGCATTGCCCAGATACAGCACATGCTGAAAGGAATGAGGTGATCCATTATAATGAGGTTATCTTCAATATCGCAGGAAACAGTGAGGTAATAGTATTGAAAGAGGGCGTGTCATAGATTATCTACGACACGCCCTTTTTGCATTTTATTCTTTCATGTTGGCATCTACGAATGAGAATGGCAACAAATCTTTGATACTTCCGAAGCAATAGATGCCAGCCTCGCCGTATAGCAGGATGCGTACAGGCTGCTTGTATCGGTCTTCCATCTCAAGAATCACCTGGCGGCAAGCACCACATGGCGATATGGGCGACTTGAGGAAGCCGTTCGCATTTCTGGCTGCTATGGCTAGGGTAGTGATGGCCTGCTCAGGATAGTTAGACTGAGCTCCGAAGATGGCACTTCTCTCTGCGCAGAGGCCAGAAGGAAAGGCTGCATTTTCCTGGTTGGCTCCAATGACGATTCTTCCGTCAGCAAGCAGGCAGGCAGCTCCTACATAGAAGTGACTATAGTTGGCATAGGAATTATGGGTAGCTTCCATTGCCTTCCTGATCAATGTCTGTTCCGTTTCATTCAGTTCAGATAGCTGGGCTATCTGGTAGTTGATGTTCAGTGTCTGCTCTTTCATAAGCTAAGTTATTTGGTGTAAAAGTCGATGATGTCTGTCAGGGCTTTTTTGCATACCGCACAGAAGTTTGGGGTTTCGTTGATGCGCATTCTGCAATCTTGTACGCCACGGTAAACGCCCTTTACGCTATAGCCGGCTCCCTCGAAGACTCCCACTTTATTCACAGCCTCCTTTTCCTTCTTGGAAAGAGGTGTTGGTATTGGGGTGCCCTTCTTGATCATACCCTTCCATTTGCTGTCGAAGTCAACCAGGGTGGTGATGTTCTTCTCCCATGGTTCCACGTCGTGGGGATACATTGGGATGGCTTCTGATTCGTAGGCATATTCATCGGCAAGTCCGGCGAAGGAATGTCCGAATTCATGTACTACCACTGGCTTGAACCATTTCTGATGACAGGTGGTCAGATTGTATGAGTTCAGGATACCGCCGCCGCCATATCTGGTGGAATTTACGAGAACGATGATGTGCTCGTAGGGTGTTCCTGCCAGACAATTGTGCAGATCCTTCAGATGCAGGGTGGTGAGATAGCGTTCACTATAGAAGGTGTCGAAGTGGGAACTCAGAGCGGTCTTCTTCCAGATACCCTTGCCTGGTTCGCTGGTGCCACTATCCTGCGATACCGATTTCACAGCAACAACGTTGAATCTGTCTTTCATGCTCTTGAAAGGCTCGTGTGCAAAGATGGCGTCGTTGGCTTCCTTGGCATCCTGCAGGAAGATAGGCATCTCTTCTTCCGTATATCCTTCTGCCACGTAGGCGATGTGGATGCACTTGTTGGTATCCGCTGCCGCCTGCAAGGTTTCGTATGGGGTAGGATTGTCGCCCTTGTGATGAATCAGAATGTCTTTAGGTGCTACCTGATGGGTGAGCGATGTCATGATTTCGCGGCGGTTGTTGCGCAGGTCAAGGGTGATATCTACCGTATCCTTTGGCATGGGTACCAGAAAGACATTCTCGAAACTCTGGGTGTTCTTGGCTGCCTCTGGATAGGAGAGCCATTCCTGGAAGAGCGTAGAGAAGGAATTGCGGTAGATTACTTTGCCCGAACGGTGGTCGCGCACGGTAATCTGTCCGTTACCTTCTACCGGCAACTCGCTGAGTCGCTGTTTCTTACCATACCAGCGTGGCAATACGTTCAGCTCGTCAACGGCAATCAGCTGCTTGTCGCTGTTGCCGGCAAAAGTGTAATCAACTCTCAATGTCTTGTCAACGAAATAATCGTCAAAATTCTGCGCCTTTACCTGGCTGGCTCCCATGAGCATGGCTAGGACTGCAAGTGAAAAGATATATTTCTTCATTGTCTATTATTTTATTTATCTGATTCTGATCTTCTTTATTATCTGATTCTGATTCTATCGCCAATCTTAATCTGATGGTCAACATCAAAATTGTTCATCTTGTAGAGATACTTCAGTCTGATACCATACTTCTGTGAGATGGTATACATACTTTCGCCGTTTCTTACGATGTGTGGACGATTCTTATACTGTTTTGGAGCTTTCTTGCGCTTCTTCTTGAGGTAGATTACCTCTCCTCTGCGCAGAACGTCATTCTTGTCTCGCTCGTTGTATTTGGCAAGCTTGCGCCAACTGATTTCTATTTCCTTACCCAATGCCTTGAAAGTATCGCCCTCGCGGGTAATCAGGTAATAGTTGTCATTGAACTTGTGGATAGGGTGCAGAAGTCCCTGGGCATTGACAGCCTGTTCTGTTCCGCTATGCTCGGCCATGAAACGGTCGAATCGCTTCGCCTTGTCGTAGTCGAAGAGCTTGTAAAGTTCTATGATTTGTATCAGCTTGTTGGCATATTGCGGATTGGTGGCATAGCCACACTGTTTCAATCCTCGTGCCCAACCCTTGTAGTCGCGCTGTCCCAATTCGAAGAGGCGGGCATAACGTGGCTGTCTAGCCAGAAACTTGCTATGGTCTTCATAGCTGTCTCTGGCATCCTTGTAAACACGGAAGCACTCGCCGCGGGCATCGTCGTCGTGGTATTGGGTAGGGCCTGTCCAGTTGTGACATTTGATGCCAAAATGGTTGTTTCCCTGCTTTGCCAAGACGCTCTTGCCTGCGCCACTCTCAAAGAGTCCCTGCGCTAGAGTGATGCTGGCTGGAATATGGTAGCGAAGCATCTGTTCGATGGCGAGGTCCTTGTATTGGTTGATGTATGTCTGATAAGACTGATTCCATTTCATCTGCGCATGAGATGTAGCGCAGATGAGTAAAGAAATGCCTATTATATATGTTTTTATTCGATTCATAATGCAAAAATATAAAAAAAATCGGGAAAATCGTACATAATTTAAGTATTTTCACTATCTTTGCATAGAAATTAGAAAAAATGAAGGCATATAGAACAAAAATAGTGGTAGCATTGGGTTCTAACGTCAATCAGGAAGCCCATATCCAGCAAGCCAAGGCTTTGCTTGAAGCTACTTTTAATGATATGGAATTTGGCACTTCCTTATGGACCGAACCTATAGGAATATCATCTGATAAATTTCTGAATGTGATAGGAGTGGGATATACGAATGTAAATAAGGAACGTACTATTCTGGCTCTGAAAAACATGGAGCATAAATGTGGAAGAAGAATAGGAGAGAGTAGAAAGGGTATCATTGCCCTGGATATCGACCTGCTGCTCTTCGGGACAGAGCGACTGCACGAGGGCGACTGGAACAGGGGGTACATCAAGAACCTGCTTCTGCAATTGGGAGTTTCCGTAGACTGAGCTTTAGGGGTTTTAAAAAGCTCAGTGGACGGAAAAATTGTGTAATTCCTGAAAGAATTTGATGATTTCAGGAAGAATCTGATGATTCCGGGAAGGGGGTTATAGTTCCGGAATCGGATTTTCTTTGGTAAGATGGAGCTCTATCACTTTACCTGTTTCTAATGATTTCTTTACGTTGATGAGCCGCTGGTTGCTGCTCCCTCTGAAAAAGAGGTCTTCATCACGAAGGTCCTTCATAAACGGACCATCTACCAATACGTCTATCAGTTTCAGCAGTTCAAGTTGTTTGGGATTCTTCAGCAGATTCTCATACTTGTAGCCGGTGAAACACCAGATATCCTTATCGCTTTGCGCCCGGATGGCACGTGCCAACTCTGCAAAGCCTTCTGCCTGAAACATCGGGTCACCGCCGGAAAAGGTAACATTGGCGAATGGATCGTCCATGATTTCTTTCATGATCTCCTCCGTTGAGGTCATTGTGCCATGGTTGATGTCCCACGATTGAGGGTTATGGCATTCTGGACAATGGTTGGGACAACCGGCACAATAGATAGAGGTCCGGAAGCCCGGACCATCTACCATTGTATCGTGTACTATACTTAAAACGCTTATCATGACGGATGTTAAGAGTTTGGTGTGTCAATGTGGGTAACACGGTCGTGGAGCTCAGCCAGCTTGCCGCTGTTCCAACGGTCGGTGGTACCTACCAGGTAACCTGTAATTCGCTGCAACTTGTCGATGTGGCGGCTGCCGCACTTAGGGCAAACCTCAAGGTTGGCATCTGCATTCTCGTATCCGCAGTCGAGACAACGGTTGCGGTTGTGGTTTACGGAGCCATAGCCCATGTTGTACTTATCCATCATGTCAACAACGCTTGCAATTACTGCAGGGTTGTGGGTTGCATCACCATCAATCTCTACATAGAAGATGTGACCGCCACGGGTCAAATCGTGGTAAGGTGCCTCTATCTGTGCCTTTTTCATGGCGGTGCACTTGTAATATACTGGCACGTGGTTACTGTTGGTATAGTAATCGCGGTCGGTAACGCCAGGGATAATGCCAAACTGCTTGCGGTCTTTCTTGGTGAACTTGCCGCTCAATCCCTCGGCTGGTGTTGCAAGGATAGAGTAGTTGTGATGATACTGCTCGCTGAACTCGTTTGCACGGTCGCGCATGTAGGTCACAATCTTCAATCCTAATTTCTGAGCTTCCTCGCTCTCGCCATGGTGATGACCGATGAGAGCTACGAGGCACTCTGCCAGACCGATGAATCCGATACCGAGTGTACCATGGTTGATGACGCTTTCGATGGTCTCCTCTGGCTTCAACCTTTCTGCGCCCACCCAGAGATACTTCATCAGCAATGGGAACTGCTTAGCCATCGCTGTCTTCTGGAACTGGAAGCGCTCGTCGAGCTGCTTGGCTGTGATGTCGAGGATGTTGTCGAGCTTGGCAAAGAACATGTCGATGCGCTGCTGCTTGTTCTCGATGCCCATGCACTCGATGGCGAGTTTCACGATATTGATGGTAGAGAAACTCAAGTTACCACGAGCGATGCTGGTCTTCTCGCCCCAACGGTCTTCGAATACACGTGTGCGGCAACCCATGGTCGCGATTTCCCACTTGTAACGCTCAGGATCGTCGGCACGCCACTTCTCGTTCTGGTTGAAGGTGGCGTCGAGGTTGAGGAAGTTAGGGAAGAAACGACGGGCTGTTACCTTGCAGGCCAACTGGTAGAGGTCGTAGTTGCGATCTTCCTTCAGATAGTTTACGCCACGCTTTTTCTTCCAGATTTGGATTGGGAAGATGGCTGTCTCACCATTGCCCACACCTTCGTAGGTGCTCTGCAGAATCTCGCGCATGATGCAACGTCCCTCGGCGCTGGTATCTGTACCATAGTTGATAGATGAGAATACCACCTGGTTTCCGCCACGAGAATGGATGGTGTTCATGTTGTGGATGAATGCCTCCATGGCCTGGTGTACGCGGTTCACGGTCTTGTTGATGGCATGCTGCTCAAGGCGAGCCTTGCCCTCAAGACCTGCGAGGTCTTTCTCCAGATAGTCGTCGATGGCGATGTCGTAGAGGTCGCTCAGGTCTTCGCCAGTCAGCTTCTCCAGGTTCTTCACCTCTTCCTTATACGACATGCGTACGTAAGGGGCAAGATAGAAGTCGAAGGCTGGAATTGCCTGACCGCCGTGCATCTCGTTCTGGCAAGTTTCCAAAGAAATGCAAGCCAATACTGCTGCAGTCTCGATGCGCTTTGCTGGACGACTAGAACCATGACCGGCTGTGAATCCATGTTCGAGAATGACATCCAATGGGTGCTGTACGCAAGTCAGACTCTTGGTAGGATAATAGTCCTTATCATGGATATGAATGTAGTTGTGCATGACGGAGTCACGAACATCCTGCGAGAGGAGGTAGTCGTCGACGAATGGCTTGGTGGTTTCTGAAGCAAACTTCATCATCATGCCGGCTGGTGTGTCAGCATTCATGTTGGCGTTCTCACGGGTAATGTCGTTGTTCTTGGCATTGACAATGCTCATGAATACGTCGCGTGTCTTTGCTTTGCGGGCAATGTTGCGCTGGTTGCGATAAGCGATGTATTTCTGGGCCACATCCTTGCGGGCACTCTTCATGAGCTCCATCTCGATGGCATCCTGGATGGCCTCTACGCTCATCTGGCTCTTGCCTCGATATGAGATGTGGTCGGCGATTTGCTCTATCAGGGTAGAGTCCTCGCCCTTATCTGTATGTAACATGGCTTTGCGTATGGCAGCCATAATTTTTTGCTCGTTGAAACCAACGATACGTCCGTCGCGTTTTACTACAGTTTGAATCATTTCTAGTGTTACTTTTATGATAGTTATTTAATTCTCTTAATACTAAGTCTTTACGACTTTCGATGGTTGTAAAGACCATCTTTTTGATGTTGCAAAGATAAGAAAATAAGTTGAAAGTTGTACGTTTTGGATAACTTTTCTTCTGTTAAAAAACATTAAGTCTCTGGTTTTCAGAGATTTAAAAAATCGTTTTGGAAAACTTTACTTTGTAGAGGTTTCCCAAAACGATTAACTTGTTCTTTTTCAATATGTTGTAGCGTTGTGCATGCCGTGCCCATTATATTTGTGCATTTTGTGCCTTTCCGCCGTTCTTCTGTTAGTTTGATGATGATAAGTAGTTCGTATCTTATTCTATGCCAATGTAGCTCTGCTCTTATAGTCGAGTGCAGCACCGATGGCGGTGCAGAATTCAGAGTATTTGGGTATTCTGAATCTCACTCCATAGAGTTTCTCCATAGCAGGGAATACCTCCCGGCATTGTGGCAGGAGGGTTAGGTTGCCTATCATGACAAAGTCTTTGATACCTGATTCCAAAGATGAGAGAATCGTGGCAGAGCCGATGCTCTGCAATACCATGCCGATGAGTCCCATGGCGATGTCTTCCCTGGAAGCATTTGCCTTGGCGTTGCTGAAGAGGGATGCTGTGGCGGTCATTGGAAGTCCAGGTAGGGGCTTGGCACTGATGTCGCCTATGAGCAGGTTGATCTTAGAAATGTCTCCATCTTTGGCAAGATTAACTATCTGCTTGATGTCGTCCGTCTTGAGCATGATGCGACTCAGACCTGCGAGTGTTCCGCCGCCTATGCCGATGCCGCCGATGTGCTTGATTTCGTCTCCATCGCATTTCACAAGCGATGTGCCTGTTCCCATGCTGACCACAATCATGCGGTCGAGCTTGCTCTCATAGCGTGCACCCAAACCATCTGCAACGAATTCCTGACTCTTGGAAGTAGGCAGACCATAGATAGGCTCATCGATATAGGCTGCGCCTACACCCGTGAGCATCACGTGTTCCACCTCGTTGAGGCTGATCTTGTTGTCGTGTAAATATTTTCCGAAAGCTCCGTACAAGGAGGTGATAGGGTCGGTAGCCTTGATGCGTATCGGACTGATAACCATTCCGTTATCGTCAATTCCTACGATCTTTGTTGTTGAAATACCGACGTCTATTCCGATTACTATCTTTTTCATGGGTGCAAAGTTACTGCAAAAAGAAGACACTGCAAAATAAAAATGGATTTATTTTGCAGTGTCGATATTTAATACTTCTTAAAATGTGTTCTTTTACAGAACATTCAGTCGGCAGAAGGTGATCAGTACGGTGTAGCCGATAATCATGCTCAATACGCCCACGGTAAGACCGGCTTTCACCATGTCGGTCTGTTGGATGAGACCGGTGGAGTAGGCGATGGCGTTAGGAGGGGTAGAGATTGGGAGCGACATGGCGCATGATGCTGCCACTGCCACGCCGATGAGAACCGTCTCAGTTCCACCGATTGCCACCAGTTTCCCGCCCATACCCGCACATACAACGGTAAGGATTGGTATCAGCAGGGCGGCTGTGGCTGTATTTGAGATGAAGTTACTCAGCGTGAAGCATACCAGGCCGGATACAACCATGATGACGAATGGGTTGAACTCGCCGAATGGGATGCTCTTCACGGCGTTCTCGGCAAGTCCGGTGCCGTTCATGGCAAGACCGAGGGCGAATCCGCCGGCTACCATCCAGATGACAGCCCAGTCGATGTCCTTCAGATCGTTAGCTGTTATCACGCCTGTAAATGCGAATACGGCTATCGGCAACATGGCTACGGTGTTGGCGTTGATGCCGAGCTGTTTTCCAAAAACCCATAATATAATGGTAAGGAAGAAGGTGGCTCCCACCACAGCAGTGCGCCAGTTGTGCTGCATGCTGCCGTCTATCTTGAGTTCGATGGTCTCCTGTGAGAATGGGAACATCTTGCGGATGATAAACCATGCGCAGATGAGCATGATGATTACCATCGGGCACATAATCATCATCCAGTCGCCGAAACCGATGCCTAGGTTCAGTCCGGTTGGGTCGTTGAGCACCTTGTAGGCAAAGGCGTTTGGTGGGGTTCCGATAGGGGTACCCATACCGCCCAGGTTGGCACCGATAGGAATGGCCATGGTAAGTGCCACTCTTCCCTTTCCGTTGGCAGGGAGTGATTTGAACACTGGGGTCAGGAAGGTGAGCATCATGGCTGCTGTGGCTGTATTGGAGATGAACATGGAGAAGATTCCCGTTATCAGCATGAAGCCCAGCAATACATATTCCGACCGTTTTCCGAATGGAGCTATCAGGGTTTTTGCCATCAATACGTCAAGACCACTCTTGGTGGCGGCTATCGCCAGGACGAAACCTCCCAGGAAGAGGATGATGGTTGGGTCGGCAAAGCATGCCATCACACCTTGGTAGTCCAGAAGCTTTCCGTATTCTCCCTCGGCTCCCTGCATCACAGCGAAGGCTGAGTCGGAGACGAAAAACAGCAGGACGAAAATGATGACTACCGACGTAGCCCATGCGGGAATGGCCTCCGTGAGCCACAGCATGACGGCCATCACGAAGATAGCTATGACGCGTTGTTGAACCACAGTGAGGTTTTCTATGCCGAAGCAATCGATGGGCAAGTTCCACACTACGACGGTGAATAGGGCAGTGATGGCAAACATCAGAGCTTTTTTTCGATTGAAGTCACCGGTCAATACTTTTTTAACTGTTTCTTGCATTATCTTTCTTGTTTTTAGATTATATTTTCCTTTTTCCGGTTAGGAGCATTGTCTACATACAACACTTCAATACTGCAAAAATACATATTATTTTTGAATTAGCAACAAATATATCGGAAAAAACGATGAAAAAATATGGTTTTTCAACAAAAAAATGAGAAAAGGTGACGAACTTTGCGTTTTTTTTCTTATATTTGCAGAAAAATGGCGATAGTAGCTATCGCTTTAACCGATTAAAATTATAGCGTATGAGTCAGTCAGTATTATTTTTTATCATCGTTTTGGTGATTGTTTTTGCCATCATGGTATCGTCTTATATCCACAAACGCCATCATGAGTTTAATATGGACGATATCGAGAGGGCTGTGCGTGGAGCATATCCTAAGGGGGTGCGCTCGATTGGAAAGAGCGAACTGGTAGATGCAGTGAAGAAGCATTTTCATTGTTCTTCTAAGGATGCACATTATATAATAGGTGTAGCACGCCGAAAAAAGATCATTGATATTTCTGCTGGCTATGTTACGCTGGCATAAAAGCCTGCTGAAATCGCTCGAAAATTGGCCTTTAGCATGGGAAAATTTCCCCTTAAGGAAACTTGGAGTTTCAGTTAAGGAGACGTAGATTTTCCCTTAAGGAAACAAACGGTTTCACTTAAAAAAGCATTTGGAACACTTTTGGCGTGTTTTTGAGGCCATTTCTTAGCCCTTATCAGTAGCCTTGATGGTGGAGTGTGCTCGCACACACCTCATGCTATATATTATAATAAGGTGTAATGCAGAAAATGAAGCTTCAAAATGTTTTCGAATGTTAAAATCAAGAGAAAAAAGAAAGTTTTTCCTCAAAACATTTGGCAGTTTCGGAAATACTTAGTACTTTTGCACTCGCTTTTGAGAAATCGCTTCTCTTAGCAAACATAAAGAAAG
>CAKQCH010000026.1:0-29409 GCA_934216735.1 uncultured Prevotella sp. | reverse complement strand
GCTTTATCTACTGTTATATTGTTTTCTTCCATTATACTCTGTTTTGATATTATTTACAAAGGTAGTGCTTTTAGCCTATAAGCCACTATTGCACAACCCCCTTTCTTTGAAAAGAACGTAAAATCAATAGTATTATTGCGATGATTGTACTTTTAAAGCAAATCAGCGCCATCCAAGAGGGTTTCGTATTTTGCAATGGCATCGCGGATTTCGCTGATGCGGATAAACTCGTTGGCAGAGTGGGAGCGGGATGATTCGCCCGGTCCTAACTTGAAGGATGGGAAATGCATCAATGCCTGGTCGCTGAGGGTAGGACTGCCGAATGGCTTCATGCCCATGGCTACACATTTCTTAATAAGAGGATGCGCCGGGTCGATGCGGGATGACTTCAGACGGAAACTGTGTGCCTTCACCTCGCTCTTGAGATGCTGGCGGATAAACTCGAAGACTTCCTCGTTGTCGTAAAACTCGTTGGTGCGGATATCTACCAGCATCGTGCATTTATCCGGAATCACATTGTGCTGGGTTCCGGCATTCACCACGGTAAGCGTCATCTTGGTAGGTCCCAGGAACTCGCTCACTTTTTCGAACTTGTAGTCACGAATCCAGCGCATATCATCCAATGCCTCGTAGATGGCGTTCACTCCCTCGTTTCTTGCCGCATGTCCGCTCTTGCCATGAGCAATCACATCCAGCACCATCAAGCCTTTTTCTGCTACGGCTGGGTTCATGCCGGTAGGTTCGCCCACGATGGCAAGGTCGATATGCGGGAGCAAAGGCAGGGCACGGGTAATGCCATCCTTTCCTGATACCTCTTCTTCGGCAGATGCTAAATAAATAAGGTTGTAGCGCTGAGGCTTCTCTGTCAGCATTCGGAAAATCTGGAGAAGCGAACAGAGTCCGCCGCCGCAATCGTTGCTGCCCAAACCGTAAAGTACGCCATCTTCAACATCCGGTGAAAACGGGTCGCGGGTCCACGAAGCCACCGGCTTCACGGTATCGATGTGGGCATTGAGCAGCAGGGTAGGTCGGCTCTCGTCGTAATGAGGGTCGATAATCCAGATGTTGTTTGCCTCACGCTGAGGCTCAAAGCCATAACTGCGGATGGTCTGCTCCATGATGTCGGCAGCATCCTTTTCGTTTCTGCTTACCGATGGGGTGGCGATGAGCTTTTTCAGCAGTTCCACGGCATCGCTAACATATTCTTCTTGTAGCATCATAATCTCTCTTTTTAATGTTTTGGGGGCAAAGATACGAAAAAAAGAGCAGATAATGTGGAAAAAATATCTTTTTATTTTGTGTTCTTAACAAATTCTATTATCTTTGCACACATATTTATAAATATTAGCTTATGCAGATTAATAGTCATCTTTCAGTCCTGGTTCACGACCTCGCTAAGAAGTGGGGAGAGAAGCCTGCGCTTACTTTCAGAAAGTTTGGTAGTGACCAGTGGCAATCGGTTTCGTTTAACCTTTTCTCGTTGAGAGTGAAGCAAGTGAGCAATGCCCTTCTGAATCTTGGGGCTAAACCACTCGACAAAATCGCTGTCTTCTCGCAGAACTGTGTGCATTATCTGTACACCGACTTCGGTGCGTATGGTATCAGGGTTACCTCTGTGCCTTTCTATGCCAACAGCAGCGAGCAGCAGATTCAATATATGATCAACGATGCGCAGATTCGCTTCCTCTTTGTAGGCGAACAGGAGCAGTATGACAAGGCTCATCGTATCTTTGCCCTCTGTCCATCCCTGGAGCGTATCATCATCTTCGATTCCAGCGTGCGCATCAGTACCCACGACCCGGCTGCCCTCTATTACAAGGACTTCCTGAAACTGGGAGAGAATCTTCCTCGCCAGACTGAAGTGGAGGAACTCTACAAGCAGGCAAGTATGGATGATTTGGCTAATATCCTCTATACCAGTGGTACAACGGGAGACAGCAAGGGAGTGATGCTGACCTATAGCCAGTATGATGCTGCATTGAAGGCAAACAATGAGTGCGTGCCTGTTACTGAAAAGGATCGTGTCATCGATTTCCTTCCATTCACTCATATCTTTGAGCGTGGATGGGCATATCTCTGCCTGAGCGAAGGTGCCCAGCTCATCATCAATACTTATCCTCATGAGATTCAGGAGAGTATGCGTGAGATGCATCCTACCTGTATGTGTAGTGTGCCTCGTTTCTGGGAGAAGGTTTATATCGCCGTGAAGGCTAAGATGGACGATGCAGGTCCTCTCCAGAAGAAACTCTTCTATCATGCCTTGGCTGTGGGAAAGAAGCGCAATATGGAATATCTTGCCAACTGCAAGCGTCCTCCTCTGGCTTTGGAGTTGGAATATAAGATTATCAACAAGACCATTCTGAGTATGGTTCGCAAGCAGTTGGGCTTGGAAAATCCTAATATCTTCCCTACGGCAGGTGCTTATGTAAGTCCTGAAGTAGAGGAGTTTGTACACTCCGTGGGCATCAATATGGTGGTGGGTTATGGTCTGACCGAAAGTCTCGCTACCGTATCTTGCGATCATCCTGACAAGAAGCGCAGTCTGGGTTCTGTGGGTCGTCCTATCTCCAGCATTCAGATCAAGATAGGTGAGGATAACGAGGTGCTCCTCAAGGGTCCTACCATCACTCCGGGATATTATCATCGAGATACCACCAATGCGAAGGCATTCGATAAGGATGGATTCTTCCATACGGGAGATGCCGGCTACATGAAGGATGGCGAGCTTTATCTGACTGAGCGTATCAAGGACCTGTTTAAGACATCCAACGGAAAGTATATTGCTCCGCAGCAGGTAGAGTCGTTGCTTCTGGTAGATAAGTTCATCGACCAGGTTGCCGTCATCGCCGACCAGCGCAAGTTCGTATCAGCCCTCGTGGTTCCTGAGTTCCGTCTCGTAGAGGATTGGGCGCGTGAGCATCACATCGCCTTCACCTGCCGTGAGGATCTGTGTGCCAACGAGAAGGTGCAGAATATGCTGATGGACCGCATCAAGATTCTTCAGCAGCACCTGGCTTATTATGAGCAGATTAAGCGCATCACCCTCCTGGCTCACCACTTCTCTATGGAGTCGGGCGAGCTGACCAACACCTTGAAGATTCGCCGCCCTATCATCAACAAGAACTACAAGGCGGAGATTGACAAGATGTATGAGGAGTAATCATAAAGTTTAAAGTTAAAAGTTTATAGTTAAGAGTTAATGATTACAGCTGACCAATTGAAGGATGTGATGGACAGAGCCGACGCTCTGCATCGCTATCTGAATATAGACCAGAAGAAAGTAGAATTTGAAGAGGAGCAGCTCCGCACCCAGGCTCCTGACTTCTGGGAAGACCCGAAGTATGCACAGGAGCAGATGAAGAAGGTGAAGGGCATACAGAAATGGCTCGATGGCTACAAGACCGTGCGTCTTTATGCCGACGAGCTGAAGCTAGCCTTCGATTTCTATAAAGACGAGATGGTGACCGAGGAAGAGGTGGATGCCGACTATGCCAAGGCCATCAAGGCCATAGAAGACCTGGAGCTGAAGAACATGCTGCGCCAGAAGGAAGACCCGATGGACTGCGTGCTGAAGATCAACTCGGGTGCCGGTGGCACCGAGAGCCAGGACTGGGCACAGATGCTGATGCGTATGTACATGCGCTGGGCTGAGGCTCACGGCTATAAGGTAACTATCACCGACATGCAGGAAGGCGATGAGGCTGGCATCAAGAGCGTGACCATGACCATCGAGGGCGGCGAGTACGCCTATGGCTATCTGAAGAGCGAGAATGGCGTTCACCGTCTGGTGCGTGTATCGCCTTTCAATGCCCAGGGCAAGCGAATGACCAGTTTTGCCAGCGTCTTCGTCACCCCATTGGTGGATGAAACCATCGAGGTGTATGTTGATCCAGCCAAACTCTCGTGGGATACTTTCCGTTCGAGTGGTGCCGGTGGACAGAATGTGAACAAGGTGGAGTCGGGAGTGCGCCTCCGCTATTGGTACACAGATCCTGATACGGGTGAGGAAGAGGAAATCCTCATCGAGAACACCGAGACCCGCGACCAGCCAAAGAACCGTGCCAAGGCATTGTTGCTCTTGAAGAGTCAACTCTACGACCGCGCCATGAAGAAGCGCCTGGAGGCCAAGGCCAAGATTGAGGCTGGCAAGAAGAAGATAGAGTGGGGAAGCCAGATAAGAAGCTACGTCTTCGACGACCGCCGTGTGAAAGACCATCGTACCAACTATCAGACATCGGATGTGGATGGCGTGATGGATGGCAAGATAGACGACTTCATCAAGGCTTATCTCATGGAGTTCCCATCGGAAAATGAGGAATAGACAATTAGCAACCTAAAAAATAATACAACTATGAGTGGAAATAAAGATTTAAGAAAAGCCAAGCATGAGGCTTATCAGAAGAAGCAAGCCGCAAAAGGTGAGACAGTAGTGAAGTGGATTTTTGGCGTATTGATAGCCCTGGGCATTCTCTTTGCCATCTATGCAGCTTCTATCGCATAATATGTATAATATGCAGCTTCTATCGCATAAAATAGGAAATAAGAAATGAGTGGATTAGAAATAGAAAGAAAATTCCTCGTCAAGAAGGGCGACGCTTACAAGAGCGCCGCCTTTTCTTCTAGCCATATCCAGCAGGGCTATATTCCTGCCGAGGGGGCTACGGTGCGCGTGCGCACACGGGACGAGAAGGCTTACCTTACCATTAAGGGTAAGTCGGTGAATGGCGGAATGACCCGCTATGAGTTTGAGAAGGAGATTACGATGGACGAGGCGCAGCATCTGCTGCAGCTTTGCCAGGGTGGTGTTATCGATAAGCGCCGCTATCTGGTGAAAAGTGGTAATCATACCTTCGAGGTGGATGAGTTTTATGGCGACAATGAGGGGCTGGTAATGGCTGAGGTGGAACTGGAAAGCGAGAGCGAAGCCTATGAGAAACCCGACTTCATCGGTATGGAGGTAACGGGCGACAAGCGTTTCTATAATTCTCATCTTCTGGGTAATCCTTTCTCGCAGTGGCGTGAAACCTTGCCTGAGGAATATCGATAGAAAAAGTGAATAAACTGCCTTTTTTATGCGAAAAAGCATGCTGGAATGCATAAATATTACTAATTTTGTATTTTTGCTTTCAAATATTTCTATTATTTCGGAAATATTTTATAATTTTGCAAAATGTTATACGAAAAGTTAATGAAATTAGTAAGAAAGAAATAGAAAATGGCAGAATCAAATAGAGGAAGTTTTGGTAGCAAGATAGGAATGATACTTGCTACTGCAGGTGGCGCCGTAGGTTTAGGTAACGTATGGCGCTTCCCTTATATGGCTGGTCAGGAAGGTGGCGCAGCCTTTATCTTGGTTTACATCGGATGCGTACTCTTGTTGGGCATCCCTTGTATGGTTTCGGAGTTTATCATCGGTCGTCATGGTGCTTCCAATACGGCTCGTGCCTATACCAAGCTCGCCAATGGAACGGCCTGGAAGTGGGTGGGCTACCTGGAGGTGCTCACGGGCTTCCTGATTACCGGTTACTATGCGGTGGTTTCGGGCTGGTGTCTGCAGTATGTGTATGCCAGCATCATGGGCGAACTGCATGGCGACCCAACCTTCGTGGCAAATTACTTCAAGGAGTTTTCTGCCGATCCTATCCGTCCGGTGATGTGGACGGTGGCAATCTTCCTGATTTGTCACTTCGTGATTATCCATGGTGTACGCGGAGGAATCGAGAAGGCATCCAAGGTGATGATGCCGCTTCTGTTCATCCTGCTTCTCATCATCGTGGTGTCTTCCTGTCTGTTGCCGGATGCGGGAAAGGGTATCGAGTTCCTGCTGAAGCCTGATTTCGGAAAGGTGGATAGGAATGTATTCCTCAATGCTTTGGGACAGTCGTTCTATTCCATGAGCATTGGTATGGGTTGTATCTGTACGTATGCATCTTATTTCAGCCGACAGACCAATCTCCTGAAATCGGCGATTCAGATTTCTGCCATTGATTTGATTGTGGCGGTATTGGCAGGATTGATGATTTTCCCTGCAGCTTTCTCGGTGGGTATCTCTCCGGATAGTGGTCCGTCGCTTATCTTCATCACCTTGCCGAATGTCTTCAATGAGGCGTTTGCATCGATGTCGGTATTGGGATGGATTATCTCGCTGATGTTCTACGTGCTTCTTTCTGTGGCTGCGTTGACATCGCTGATGTCGCTCCACGAGGTGAATACTTCTTTCTTCTATGAGGAATTGAAGATCGACCGCAAGAAGGGTGCCGCCATCGTGACGGTGGCTTGTGCCATCATTGGTGCATTCTGTTCACTCTCTTTGGGAGCTACGGATAAACTGTCGTTCGGCGGCAAGGCATTATTCGATTGGTTCGACTTCGTAACGGGACAGTTGTTCCTTCCTACGGGAGGTCTTCTCACCTGTTTGTTCCTGGGCTGGTATGTTCCGAAGAAGGTGGTGCAGGATGAGTTTACCAACTGGGGAACCTTGAAGGGAAAGGTGTTTCATGTCTATCTCTTCCTGATCAAGTTCGTTTGCCCTGTTCTCATCTTCCTGGTATTCCTAAACCAGTTTGGAGTGTTCGGATAAGCATTTCGCCCAGGACGGCGCCCTGGGAATCAAAGGCAATTAGTCATGCGCCCTGTAAAGGCAAAAGCATAAAAATATAAGAAACAATGGAGAGTAGAGGAAATTTCGGAAGTAAATTGGGCGTCATTCTCGCTACGGCAGGTTCTGCTGTAGGTTTGGGAAATGTATGGCGCTTTCCTTATATGGCAGGTCAGAATGGAGGTGCCGCCTTCATCCTCATCTACCTGGTGTGCATCATCCTGCTGGGTTTGCCTGGCATGATGAGTGAGTTTATCATTGGTCGCCATTCGGCTTCCAATGCAGCACGAGCTTATAGCAACCTGGGTAAGCATAAGGCTTGGGGAACCGTGGGACTGGTGGGTGTCATCACCTCCATGATTATCCTGGGTTTCTACGCCGTAGTGGCAGGCTGGTGCCTGCAATATCTGTATGCCAGCATCATGGGTGGCGTTCATGGAGACCCGGAATATGTGAAGACCTACTTCCAGACCTTCGCCTCCGATCCTATTCGTCCTACCTTATGGGCGGTGGGCTTCATCCTGCTTACCCATGCGGTGGTAGTAAGAGGTGTCCGCAATGGAATCGAGAAGGCATCCAAGATTCTGATGCCGCTTCTTTTCATCCTGCTCATCGTCATCGTCATTGCCTCCTGCTCTTTGCCGGGAGCGATGAAGGGTGTGCAGTTCCTCTTCCATCCTGATTTTTCTAAGGTGGATGAGAATGTGCTGCTCGAAGCTTTGGGACAGGCATTCTTCTCTCTGAGTCTGGGAACAGCCTGTCTGTGTACATACGCATCTTACTTCAGTCGTCAGACTAATCTCCTGAAATCTGCCAGTCAGATTGTGGTGATAGATACCGTGATTGCTGTATTGGCAGGATTGATGATTTTCCCGGCTGCCTTCTCGGTGGGTGTGCAGCCGGATAGCGGTCCGTCGCTTATCTTCATCACTTTGCCGAATGTGTTCCAGCAGGCGTTCGGTGATATGCCGGTGGCAAGTTACATCATCTCGGTATTGTTCTATGCCTTGTTGGTATTGGCGGCATTGACTTCTACCATCTCCATGCATGAGATTGGTACGGCGATGATTTATGAGGAGCGCAAGATTACCCGTTCCAAGGGTGCGTGGATAGAGACCATCACCTGCAGCATCATAGCCGTATTCTGTTCCCTTTCCCAGGGAGCCGTTCCGGGATTGGGCTTCTTCGGCAAGGATTTCCTTACCAATTGTGATAACTTCACGGCGCAGCTGCTGATGCCGCTGGCATCCATCATCACCTGTCTCTTCCTGGGCTGGTATGTTCCGAAGAAGATTGTGCGTGATGAGTTTACCAACTGGGGTACGGTGAGTGGCAGGCTATTCCCTGTCTTCCTCTTTATGATCCGTTTCGTCAGTCCTATCTGCATCCTGCTTATCTTCCTCCATCAGTTTGGAGTAATCTAGAAGATTTCAGAAGCAGACATAAGGTTGGAGCCTTTCTATTTCGTCGGGTGGGAAATCCTTCAGGAGTTTCAACTCTTCCAGACTTTTGATGGGGCCTCGCTGTCTTCGATAATCGCAGATTTCCTTAGCCTGATAGAAGTTGATGTAGGGATGATTGCGAAGCTGGTTGAGGGTAAGCTTGTTGATGTTGAGCTGGTGGATGTGTTCGGCATCAATCTGGATGAAACTGATGGCAGCTTCCGGGAAACCGTCGATTTCTTCCAGTTGCTCGGCAGAAGCGAAGCCTCCAAGTTTGTCTCTGTATCTTACGATGGTGCGGGCATAGTAGCTGCCGATGCCCGGAATCTTCATCAGTTCCGTGGTGTCGGCATTGTTGATGGCGATGTGTTCGCCCGCCTTTAACTTGTGGGGATAACTGTATTCCTTGGACTCCCTTTCATCAGACCCCCTATTATAATAAGGTGTAGGTCTTCTTCCCCTGTGCTCATATCTTTCATTTCCGTAAAACTCGGAGGCTTGCTTGAAATCATCTGCTATTCGGATGAAGGGGAGAAGGGCTTCAAAAGTTCTCTTGGTAATGCCATAAACGCGGGCAAAGTCGGACGGACGGGAGAAGGCTCCTCCTTTCTCTCGGTATCGGTAGATGCTTCTGATTTGCCAGCTCTTCAAACCCAGTCGCTTGAAGGTGGTGGAATCGGCAGTGTTCGGGTCGAAGGGAAAGAGTTCGTGCACCTTTCCTTCTTCCTGGTAATACAGGGGATGCTTGGAGGTGGCTTGTCGGATGAGAGCCTGCCGGGAGGAATCACGTAGAGTGAGCGGTTGCCCGTTGATATCTCTGGATGCTGACGCATCTTTTCTGTCATCGGAACCTCCGATGACGACCACGAGAGAAAGGCATACGATGAGAATGGCTAGCAAGGCGAAGACGGCTTGTCGGTCATTCTTGGAGAGGTAAAATAGGTCTTTTATGTTCATAAGTCCCACTTTTTGGTGAATAGTCGGGATTACTGGACTCGAACCAGCGACCTCATCGTCCCGAACGACGTGCGCTACCAACTGCGCTAAATCCCGATGTTTTGGCACCTATGGTCATAAAGACGATGCAAAGGTACACCAAAAATTGCATAAAACCAAATAAAAAAGCACTTTTTTATCTTTTTTGCAAACTTTTTCACCGAAAAATTTGGTGGAACCGATTTTTATTACTACCTTTGCACCCGCAAATGAGAAGTCATCTGTAAAGAGTATGGTGCCATAGCTCAGTTGGTAGAGCAAAGGACTGAAAATCCTTGTGTCCCCGGTTCGATTCCTGGTGGTACCACTTCAAAAAGCCGAATTTCAGAAATGAAGTTCGGCTTTTTGTTTGTTATAATCCGTAAACGTTTACGTGTCTTTTTCATACGAAGAAGAAACAACATTGAACTATTTTTCTTATTTTTGCATTGTAGAAAGTAAAAGTATCTGTAATAACCTAGATATTTTATCTGATTATTTATAGAAACCTATAAGTGAATTTCAACTTAGAAACAATAATAACCAAGCTAAAACGAGATGTTTATGCAACAACAACTAAAAAGAGCAAGTATGGCACTTGCGTTGGGTTCTATTTGCATTGGTGCTTTCGCCCAGGCAACAATTAAGGGTACCGTCAAGGACTCTAATGGTGAACCTATGATTGGTGTAAGTGTAGTTCCTGATGGAGCTGCTGGTGCTGGATCAGTTACTGATCTGGATGGTAATTTTACGCTCAATGGCGTCAAGCCATCTACCGTCATTAAGTTTTCTTATATTGGATATAAGGAAAAGTCGGTGAAGGTAGGTAGTCAGAACACTATTTCTGTTGTAATGGAAGAGGACAACAACTCTCTGGATGAGTTGGTTGTCATCGGCTATGGTGTCGTTAAGAAACGCGACCTCACGGGTTCCGTGGCTTCTATCAAGTCTGATGACTTGAAGAACGTGGCTTCTTCTAATGCGATGCAGGCTATGCAGGCAAAGATTCCTGGCATGGACTTGCAGCAGAGCAGTGGTGAGTCTGGTTCTGGAGTGAGCATCAATCTTCGTGGTGCCCGTTCTATGTTGGCTTCCAACAATCCATTGATCCTTGTGGATGGTGTGGCATACGGTTCTACCCTCGATATCAACCCATCCGACATTGAGTCTATGGAGGTATTGAAGGATGCATCTTCTACCGCTATCTATGGTACCCGTGGTGCCAATGGTGTCATCATCATCACCACCAAACGTGGTAAGGCTGGCAGAACATCTGTGGGCTTCAACTTCTACAACTCTTTCAATAGCGCTACCAATGCCGCACATTCTATGTATGGCAACAAGGAGGTGCAGCGTCTGATTGACAAGCGCGCTTACCAGGATTGGGCTAAGGGAGACAAGACTCTGGATGCCTATAATACCGTACTTTCTGGTATTACTCCTGAGACTGTGTTGACAGAAAAGCTCGATGATGGTACAGCTACATTGGATATCTATAATGATGGTTCTTACACCGACTGGGGCGACTTGCTCCTGAAGAACAGCACTTCTCAGAACTACGAAGTCAACGTGGCTGGTGGTAGCGAGAAGACCAACTTCAATGTTTCTCTCGGTGCGATGTACGACCGCGGTCTGATGAAGAACGACCAGATGAGCCGTTACAACGGTAAGGTGAACATCGACCATCGTATCAACAAGGTAGTGAAGGTAGGCTCAAGCTTGCTTTATACCTATAAGAATTGGAACCGCCGTAACTCAGGTGTTTACAACCAGGCGTTGAAGATGACCACCATCACTCATCCATATTTGACTGATGGAACCATCAACTCAACTCCAAACCCATGGTATGCAGCTCACTGCTCTCCATTGCTCGATGATGTGGAGGGAGCATACCAGAACAATACCGAATCTACCCGTTTCTTCGGTAATGCCTATGTGGAGTTGAACCCTATCAAGGGCTTGAATCTCCGCTCAATGTTTGCCGTGGATAGAAGCGACTCACGAAATGGCTTGTACCAGGACTATCAGAGTCAGCAGAGATACCAGTCACCTTCTACCAGCTACATCCGTCAGATTAGAAATAACTCTACTGCGATTACATGGGACAACACCATTAACTATAATACTACCATCGCAGAGAAGCATGACTTGACCGCTTTGCTGGGACATGAGTTGACACAGACCGTAACAGAAAGTTCTACTGTAGGCGGTGATGCCGGAGCTACCCACTACTATGAGAGTGGTTTCCGTGATCTTTCCAAGATACTCTCACCTGTGACAACTTCTACATACGTGAAGACAGCCATGTTGTCATTCTTTGGTCGTCTGAATTATTCATACGCCAGCAAGTACTTGCTTACCGCTTCTCTCCGTGCCGATGGTTCTTCTACCCTGGCAAAGGGACACAAGTGGGGTTACTTCCCATCTGTGGCAGCAGGTTGGAGATTAATCGAAGAAAATTGGCTGAAAGACCAGAAGGTATTGAGCAATCTGAAGCTCCGTGCTTCATGGGGTGTTTCCGGTAATGCAGCCATCGATGCTTATTCTACATTGGCATCCTTGAGCAGTACCACCTATTATTATTATTTAGGCAACAACGATGTGGCTGGTAAGATTCCTAGTCAGATGGGTAACTCTAACCTGACTTGGGAGAAGACATCTTCCTTCAACCTGGGTCTCGACTTCGGTTTCTTCGACGGTCGCATCAGCGGTAGCGTGGATTACTATTGGAACCATACCTACGACCTGTTGTTCTACAAGACAGCACCAGCTTCTTCTTTCCCAACCGTAATCGACAACATCGGTAAGACAAAGGGACAGGGTCTTGAGGTATCTTTGATGACAGACATCATCCGTACCAAGGACTTCGACTGGACAGCCAACTGGTCATACTCTCACTTCAAGGATGAGATTACCGAGTTGACAGGTGGTGTAGATAAGTATGTATCAGGAACCAAGGGCCTGTTTGTAGGCAACCGTGTCAATGCATTCTATGATTATAAGGTACTCGGAGAGTGGGGCATCGGAGAGTTCGACCAGTATGTAGAGGACTTCAAGGCTGCCAACGATGGAAAGAAGCCTGCCTGCGCCAGCACCAAGGGCTATGGTACCCCAGGTTCTCCAAAGATTCTGGATGCAGATGGCGATGGCAACATCACATCTGACGACCGTGTACTCTACAACCGCGACCCTAATCATGTATTTGGTATGACCAACACCTTCAGCTACAAGGACTTCTCGCTCTCTGTGCAGTTGATGGCACGTTTGGGAGGTTACATCTCTTACGCCATGAATGAGCAGTTGAACTATGAGTCAGCCAACTGGGGTGACGCCATCGACTACTGGACACCAACCAACCAGGGAGCTAAGTTCCCTAGCCCAGGTTTGGATTCAAATGCCAGCAAGATCTGGTCATCCTACAAGAGTGCGTTCACATACGAGAAGGCAGATTACTTCAAGATCAAGGACATCACCCTCTCTTACAACGTGCCAGCCAACTGGTTGCACTCAGTGGGCATGAGCAAGGCTCGCATCTACTGCTCAATGAAGAACTTCATGACATGGAGCAAGATTGACAACTACGACCCAGAGCGTGGTGGTAGCATCTCGTTCCCAATGCAGAAGCAGGTAGTAGTAGGTCTTAATGTAGAATTCTAAAATCATCGAATCAATTATGAAAACAAAGATATTATTCATGGCAGCAGCCTCATCTATGATGTTGGGGCTTACCTCTTGCTCTGATTTCCTGGAAGAAGAGAACAAGGTGGGCGAAACTGCCGACTTGACATATAAAACCCCTTCTGGATTGGAAGGACTGGTTGCCAACTGCTATACCTTCGCTCGCGGATGGTATGGTAAGGAGGCTGGTTTGGGCTTGAGTGAAATGGGTACCGACCTCTTTTACTATGGCTACGACAACAAGCAGAAGAGCCTTTGCTCTTACAACTTTGGTGCTGCTGCCTTGGAGAACAACGTAGCCGACAACCCTTGTCTGGATCATTACTGGGAGTTGTTCTATAGTGCTACTGATGTTTGCAACAATGCGCTCAAGTATATCAACGAGGCTACCTTCCTGGGCGACGAGGAGAAGAACCGCAACCTGGGTGAGGCGCACTTCATGCGTGCTTTCTACTATTTCCACATGGTGAACATCTGGGGTGCAATCCCTTACAATGCAGAGCCTATCACAACTCAGAACTTCAATCCAACCCGTATGCCGGAGAATGAAGTCTATGGCAAGATTCTGGACGACCTGGATGCATCTATCGCCAACTTCGAGGCTGCCGGTTACAAGACCAAGGCAGATGGCCGTGCCAACTATTGGGCTGCCAAGGCTCTGAGAGCAAGAGTGTTGCTCTATGCAGCTTCATGGTTGGGCGGACAGTTGAACCAGACCGTAAAGGGTGGTAACTACGATGGCAAGGACAAGAATGCTCTCTATACAGCAGCGCAGGCTGATGCTGAGGCTGTTATCGGTGCCAGCGATTATGCCAGCCTGGATAATGACTACAAGCATGTATGGACCATGTCTAACGAGAGTTACAACACCAACAAGGAGGCTCTCTTCGGTGTAACATATTCTCAGGACATCGCTACCAATGCCAACTGTATTCCTTACCGTTACCGTCTGGAAGGCGGTAGCCCAATGTCATACAACAGTTTGATTACCCGTACAGGTTATAGCCGTGGCGGTAGCGCCATGCTGTTGATGTTCGTATCAATGTGGAACAATGGTGCCACCGACCTGGGTGGTAATGGTCAGAAAGACTCTCAGGTGTTCTGGCGTATTGCCAAGGGCAAGACTACTATCAAGAGTAAGTTAACCGGCAAGAACGTAGAGTGCGGTGCAGCTTACTCACCATACGGACGTGGCTTTACCCGCTATTTGCCATCTTTGCACTTGTGGAACCTGTTGGAGAAGCATAAGGCTACCGACCAGCGTTCTGAGGCAACCCTGCTCGATCACTACGATATCGCATCTCCTGATTTGGCAAAGAATGCAAAGAATTATCCATTGTTGCAGGATACAGCCATCTACTACTGCCCTATGGATGGAGATTCTCCTGAGGGTCAGGCTATGCAGGCTTGGGCTAAGGACAGATACCGCATCCAGTTTATGGCTGGTGGCGACATCCCTGTTTATACCTCTATGGATGAGGCTACAGCCAAGCCAACAGAGGCAGCTGTCAAGAACTCTAAGGTTTATGGTGACGAACGTTTCAATTCTTACAAGATTGCAGGCTGGTGCTCATTCCCAGGTATCAAGAAGTTCCTGGATAACGAGTATGATGAGAATTACCCAACCCACGACATCTCTAGCCGTGATGCCATCGTGATGCGTATCCCTGAGATGTATCTCATCAAGGCAGAGTGCCAGTTGGCTTTGGGCGACGGCAATGCTGCCATGGCAACCATCAACCAGCTTCGTCAGGCTCGTGCCATCGAAGGCACCGACAATACTCTGAGCGGCAACGCTACTATCGACACCATCCTTGAGGAGCGTGCCGTTGAGTTCTGCGGTGAGCAGATGCGTTGGTTCGACTTGAAGCGTACCGGTAAGCTGTATGAATATGTAGAGAAGTATAATGCTCAGGCTTCAGCCAACTTGAAGGCAGATGGCAGCAAGCATTATCTCTACCGTCCAATTCCACAGAACGAGATTGATGCCGTTCAGAACTTCACAACAGAGGTGAACAGCACCACAGGCTTCTGGCAGAATCCAGGATATTAAGGATAGGTTAGATATAAGTTAACACACTCTATTTTTTGGCGAGCATTGTTCTTGGTGAATAGTGCTCGCCTTTCATCCCAAATAATAATAGAAAGATATTTCTTTGTTTTTTTAAAGATATTCTATATAAAGCAAGTCTCACAAAAACATATCAAAAACAAACATTTAAGATGAAAAAGTACTTAATCCTATTGGCTTGTATGCTCTCTGCAGCAGTGTATGCAGACAACAAGCAAACCATAAAGGTAGATGGTCAGGTTATCGACAAGACCATCACCGAAATCACCTTTGATGATGACAACGTAACACTCCGTTACGCTGACAACTCTTCTGATACGATGGATATGTCGCTCGTATCGCTTTCTTTCACTTATGGCACATCCGCTGGTATCCATCAGGTGGAGCAGCTCAAGGAGGCATTGCAGGGTAAGTTTTTTAACCTTAATGGTCAGCTGGTGGGCAATTCCGTAGAGGGATTGTCTAAAGGTGTTTATATAGTGAATGGTAAGAAAGTAATCATAAAATAATGAAGGAGGAATTCAGAATGAAGAAAATGGTATTCTCTTTGGCGCTCTTATTGGGAGGTGCCGGTAGCGTGTTGGCTCAGGTAAATGCAGATAAGGTGAATCATGCTGTGGCTCGTAACAGCAAGGTGAACCAGATGTTTGTTACCACCAATGCGGGAGATGTGAAATATTACAATACTGCCGATTTGGCCAGTGTGAAGTTTGAGGGCGACAAGGCTATCATCGCTCCGAAGGATGGAAGCGATAACGATGAGTATGATGCTTCTGTCAGAGAAATCAACTTTGCCAAGCGAGTGGAGCAGGGTGAGAACGGAGGTGTGGAGAATCCTGCCGGTGTTGTGAAGATTACGGAGGCGAAGGCCTGGCTGGAGTCTGCTTATCTGAAGTGGGCGCCATTCGAGGGTGCTTCTTCTTACAATGTATATGTAGATGGCAAGAAGATTGATACGCAGCTCATCCGTCAGTATGCTTCTTATTTCCGTGCCGATGTACTCGGCCTGAAGGCGGGTTCCTATTCTATAAAGGTGGTTCCTGTGGATGCTGCCGGTAAGGAGATGGCTGGTGCCAATACGGTTTCCAATCTCTTGGTAAAGAACTACAACCGTGAGGGCTTCGCTCATTTCAATTTCGAGGGAATTGGTGCTTACAACAATGATGGAACATTGAAGTCGGATGCCAAGGTGCTCTATATCACAGCAAGCACAGCCAAGACAGTATCTACAGAAGTTATCACCGGAGCCAAGAACAAGAAGCAAACCGTGAAGGGTTTGCAGGCTATCATCGATGCTTACCAGAAGGGATATGATACCACTCCTATTGCTTTCCGTATCATCGGTAAGGTGAGTCTTGCTGACCTGGATGGAATTTCAAGTTCTGCCGAGGGTTTGCAGATTAAGGGTAAGACAGGCTATTCTACCATGAACATGACCTTCGAGGGCGTGGGTGATGATGCCACCGTCTATGGCTTCGGCTTCCTGGTAAGAAGTGCCAAGAGCGTGGAGTTCCGCAACTTCGCCATCATGCGTTGTCTCGACGATGCGATATCGCTCGATACAGAGAATTCAAACATCTGGATTCACCACCTGGATCTGTTCTATGGCAGAAAGGGTAGTGCAGCCGACCAGGCAAAGGGAGATGGTACCGTGGATATCAAGGGCAACTCTAAGTATGTGACCGTGGCTTACAACCATTTCTGGGATAACGGTAAGTCGTCCATGTGTGGCATGAAGAGCGAGACAGGTGAAAACTGGATTACCTATCACCACAACTGGTTCGATCATTCCGATTCACGTCATGCCCGTGTGCGTACCATGACCGTTCACATGTACAACAACTACTATCAGCATTGTGATGTATATGGTGTAGGTGCCACCATGGGTTCCAGCGTCTTCATGGAGTCAAACTACTTCGATGCCGTGAAGCGCCCAGTCATGAGTTCTCAGCAGGGCACCGATGCCAAGGGTTCTAAGGGAACTTTCTCTGGCGAGAATGGTGGTATGATCAAGGCGTATGGCAATGTGTTTGCCAACAAGCCAAGTGGTTTCAGCTATGTTACCTATGCATCCAACAATACCAGCTTTGATGCCTACGATGTAGCCAAGGCATCCGATCAGGTGCCAGCCAGTGTGAAGACTTTGGTGGGTGGTACTGCCTATAATAACTTCGATACCAACTCAAGCTTGATGTATGCACATACAGCTGATAACGCAGCCGATGTGCCTGCTATCATCGAAGGCTTCTATGGTGCCGGCCGATTGAATCATGGCGATATAAACTTCGATATTCCAGATGAAACTGTAGTAACCAATGGTCATCAGCAGCCATTGCCAGCATTGGCAAGCATTCTCGATGCTTACAAGTCGGGTGTGGTAAAGGTATTTCTTCCATTATAATATAACAAAACGGACAAAAGCGGATAGATTCCGTCTTCTTGTCCGTTTTTTCTTTTCATTTGTCAAGTATCTGTCTAGCACTTTGCATTCTATTTCCTACTTTTGCAACCGAAACAAATCGTTGTAACTGGCGGCGAGGTTACTGTTACTGCCGACATCAACGCCATGACCTGGAAGTATGAATAAATAATTCAGCTATCTTTGCAATATCTGATACGTAAAAGCGTTTTTAGGATAAAGTAAAGATAGCTATAAACCCAAAGAACAATGAAGAATATTTTAGGAAAAGCCATATTGCTGGCTTCAGCACTTTTGTTCTCTATCGCGGGCACAAGTTGCAGCAATGAAGATAATGCTACTCCCGAAAAGGAGAAGACATACGATATGAGCGGCTTCGCCAAGGGAGCCGATGTAAGTTGGCTCACAGAGATGGAGAAGGATGGTGTGAAATTCTATAATCAGAATGGCAAGGCTACAGAATGCATGAAGCTCCTCCGCGAAGAGGGAACCAATTCCATCCGTCTGCGTGTCTGGGTAAATCCGGAAGGTGGCTGGTGTGGTAAGGATGATGTCATCGCCAAGGCTTGGCGAGCTCAGCAGCTCGGCTTCCGTCTGATGATTGACTTCCACTATTCTGATACCTGGGCTGACCCGGGCAACCAGAAAGTTCCTGCTGCATGGCAGGGCTATACTGCTGAACAGATGAAACAGGCTGTGGCTGATCATACAAAGGATGTGTTGAAAGCCTTGAAGGATAGAGGTGTAACCAACGTAGAGTGGGTGCAGGTGGGCAATGAAACCCGTGACGGAATGCTCTTCAACAGCGATGAGGCTGTAACCGGTCAGGTATCTAAGAATGCAGCCAATTTTGCAGCTTATGTTAACGCCGGGTATGATGCCGTAAAGGAAGTTTATCCACAAGCTAAAGTAATCGTACACGTGGATGAGGGTAATAACCTCGGTCGTTATACCTGGCTCTTTGGTGAATTGAAGAAGAATGGTGGAAAATGGGATGTCATCGGTATGTCACTTTATCCAGAAGATAACAATTGGCAGGATTTAACCACCAATTGTCTGAATAATATTAAGACTTTATCAGAACAGTACAACTGCAAAGTCATCGTTTCTGAGATTGGTATGTGGTGGGGCTCTGAACAGGCTGCGCCAATGATGAAGAAGATGGTGGATGGCTGCAAGGCTATTTCTACCTGCGAAGGTATCTTCTATTGGGAACCTGAGGTTTACAACAACTGGAAGCCTGCCAACTATACCACTCTGGGTTGGTCTGCATATACTAAAGGAGCCTTCGATAACAGCGGTAAACCAACTGCCGTATTCGATGCATACAAATAATCCGATGCATATAAATAAGAACATTAAAGAAGAAATATGATCAAGAAAAGCATTACTTTCATGACTCTTGCTCTGGCGCTTTCTACCATGTGCCAGGCGCAGAGCCGAAAAGTCATTAACTTGCCGTCGTGGGATTTCTCCCGCGATGGCAAATCATGGTCTCAGGTCTCCGTGCCTCACGATTGGGCTATCTCGGGTCCTTTTGATAAGAAGTGGGACTTGCAGATGGTGGCCATTGAGCAGAATGGCGAAAAGGAAAAGACAGAGAAGTCGGGCCGTTCGGGTGCGCTGCCTTGGTTAGGCGAGGGCATGTATCAGATGAAGTGGACAGCTCCTAAGGGCTACAAGCGTGCCGTCCTCGTTTTCGATGGTGCCATGAGCCAGCCGGTGGTTTGCGTGAATGGCAAGGAGGCTGGCAAGTGGGCTTACGGCTACAATGCCTTCCGCATCGACATCACTCCTTTCATCCAGTTTGGCAAGAGCAATCTGATAGAGGTACATCTTAATAATGTAGAGGAAAGCAGCCGATGGTATCCAGGGGGCGGTCTTTACCGTCCGGTTTCCGTGGAACTTTACGGCAACGAGAACTTCTCTACCTGGGATACCTTCGTCCGTACCCTGAAGGCTGATAAGCAGGAAGCCGAAGTAGAGGTGAACGCCTTGCTGGAAGGAAAGATTGGTAAGTCGGGCAAGACGGTCATCGCCTTGCTGGATGAGGCTGGTACCAAGGTAGCCGAGCAGACCATTAAGGGTGCAACCCCTGAAATCAAGACTACCTTGAAGGTGGCGAATCCTCAGCTTTGGTCGCCGGAATCTCCTTATCTCTATCAGGTGAAGTTAACCCGATATGAAGGCAAGAAGGTGGCTGATGTACAGACGCTGAAGACCGGTATCCGTACCATCTCGGTATCCAAGAATAATGGCTTCCAGCTCAATGGCATCACCCGAAAGATTAAGGGTGTCTGCCTCCATCACGACCTCGGTCCGCTGGGAGCAGCAGAGAACAAGGCGGCGCTCATCCGTCAGATCAAGACGATGAAGGAGATGGGTTGCGACGCCATCCGTACTGCCCACAACATGCCTTCTACCATGCAGATGGAAATCTGCGATTCACTCGGTATGATGGTGATGGCAGAGAGCTTCGATATGTGGATTTATCCTAAGTGCAAGAATGGCTACGCCAAGTTCTTCAAGGAATGGAGTGACAGGGATATCACAAATCTTGTGAAGCACCATCGCAACCATCCTAGCATCATCATGTGGAGCATCGGCAACGAGATTCCGGAGCAGTGGAGTAAGGAGGGTAAGGAGATTGCCAAGCATCTGCAGGATATCTGTCATCAGTATGATCCTTCCCGCCCTGTTACCCAGGGTATGGATAAGGCTGAGGCTGCCCTGAAGAGTGGATTTGCCCAGGTGATGGACGTTCCGGGCTTCAACTATCGCGTACATAAATATTATAAGAATATCGAGCAGTTGCCTCAGGGATTCCTCCTGGGTTCAGAGACAGCATCTACCGTCAGCTCCCGTGGCGTGTATAAGTTCCCGGTTGAGGTGCGTGCCAGCAACAACAATCCATACGCCGACGGTCAGTGCTCCAGCTATGACACGGAGTATTGCTCCTGGAGTAATCTTCCGGATGATGACTGGAAGATGCAGGATGACTACAGTTGGGTAATCGGAGAGTTCGTGTGGACGGGCTATGACTATCTGGGCGAGCCGACTCCTTACGATACCTACTGGCCAAGCCGTAGCAGCTACTTTGGTATCTGCGACCTTGCCGGACTTCCAAAGGATCGGTATTATATGTATCGTGCCCGCTGGAACGAGCATCAGCACACCACCCATCTTCTTCCTCACTGGAACTGGAAGGGTAGAGAAGGACAGGTTACCCCTGTATATTGCTACACCGATGGTGTGGAAGGCGAGCTTTTCGTAAATGGCAAGAGCCAGGGCAGAGTGCGCAAGGACAAGTCAAGCCGACTCGACCGCTATCGCCTCCGCTGGAACAACGTGAAGTATGAACCGGGCGAGATTCGTGTGGTTACCTACAATCAGTATGGCGACAAGGTTGGCGAAGACGTGAAGCGTACAGCCGGAGAACCAGCGCAGATGAAGTTCAGTGTGGAAACTCCAGATCATGAGCCTATCGCCTGCATGGTAGAAGGCTGCACCGACGAGCACAACGTGCTTCTGAATGCTGATGGCAAAGACCTTGCCTTTGTCACCGTGAGTCTTCTGGATAAGGATGGCAACGAGTGTCCGCTCGCTGATGATGAGCTGACCTTCGAGGTAACGGGTGCCGGAACCTTTAAGGCAGCATGCAATGGCGATGCCACATCGCTCGAACCATTCACCCAGCCACACATGCGCCTCTTCTCAGGCAAGCTTGTGATTCTTGTACAGAGCAAGGCGCAGAAGGGCGACATCATCCTCACCGTGAAGGATGGCAAGCGCAACATCGAGAAGACATTGAAGTTGCAGGCAATGTAAGGGCTTCCTTATTAAATATGTAGAATCCCCTAGGAGTAGAAACTTCTGCTCCTAGGGGATTTTTCAGTTCAATGGCGCTGAATTTGTAATTTTTCCCAAAGAAAGTTTGGCATTATCATGAATAATGTGTAATTTTGCAGCCATGAATAAAACAACTACAACTATAAGCCGAATGGGTATGGCGATAGCTATGCTCTTCGTTACCTTAGCGCTTCATGCGCAAAGATTCGTCAACACCACCCTTGATGGTGCTCAGACGGTTAGTGCGATTACTCAGGATGCCAATGGCATCATCTGGCTTGGAACCGATAACGGACTCTACAGTTATGACGGCTATCATGACTATCGCCATTTTGCTCCCCATACCTTTAATCATGTACGCATCAATGCACTCGGTTTCGAGGGCAGCATGCTCTATATGGCTACGGGCAATGGCATCCTGCAGTTTGATGCCAAGAAGGAAACCTATGTTTCTACCCCTGATGCAGAGGCTTATGGAGATGAAAGCAAGAAAAAGGCACTGAAGGAACTGCGCGTAATCGATATGAAGGACAAAAAGAAAGCCTTCGCTCCGGATGTGTATGCCATCTTGTATACCCAGAAGGGACTTCTCGTGGGTTCACTCTCCGGACTCCGTCTCAACAACCGTCCTATCCTTCTTACCCCGGGCGCACAGCCTTTGGTCAATGCCCTGGCTTACGATGCCATCCGCCATTGCTATTGGATAGGTACCGAGGGCGCTCTTTATTGCGCCGACCGCAGCCTGCAGAATTTTTCGAAGATAGAAGCACTGAACGGAAACTCCGTGAAATGTATTGATGAAGACCAGGATGGAAACCTCTATATCGGTACCGACAATGGTCTCTATCGCATGGCGATGAACAATAGTCTGGAGCATTTCGTTCACGACTCCCGCAATGAGGCTACCATCCCCAACAACATCGTATGGGCTTGCTATGTAGATAAATGGCAGAATGTGTGGATTGGTACCGACAACGGACTTTCACGTCTCTCTACCCATACCTACTATCGCTTCACATCGCTCGATAAGATTACCTTCTCCGGCGAGGGAAGCTTCCTGCATGCCATCCTCCAGACCCGTAATGGCGAATGGTGGATGGGTGGTACCAATGGCTTGATTCATTATACCGAGGGCGTGCGTGCCCAGGGTGCCGTATCTGATTATCAGAACGTGGTATGGTATAAGCAGAACAATCCTGCGGCTCCTTTAGCCCACAACCGTGTGCGCAAGATTTATGAAGATCAGGATGGTGATGTGTGGATCTGCACAGACCACGGCATCAACCTTTATAATAGGGCGACCAGACAGATGCTCAATTTCATCGTCTATGACAAGACCGGCAAGTATTCCACCGCCTGGGCCTACGATATCCTTCAGGATAGAAAGGGCAGAATCTGGATGGCGTCCTATCAGGGCGGTATCTTCGTGATGGAGAAGCAGCGCCTGGTGACAGCCATCGCCCATGCAGCTTCGGGCACGGCTACCTGCGTGGCAGACTATCATTTTTCCGACAAGGGACAGAATGCCCTCTCGGGCTTGCATATCGGACAGATGGTGCTCGATGGCAAGGGAATGATCTGGGCTTCTTCCCATAACCATCTCGACCGCATCGACCCTTACAACATGCGCGTAGCCCATATCGGAGGCAACGACGCCATCAACTATCTCATGGCTTCCGGCAACGGCAATGTGTGGGTAGGATATAACGCCAGCGTCAAGTGCTACATGGTGAACCTGCCTATGAAGGGCAAGGAGGTGGATAGCAAGGAATGGAAGATTGGCGACAAGGTGGTTTCCATGTGTGATGTGGAAGGAAACATCTGGGTGGCTGCCGGAAATGCATGTTGCGTGCTGGATCCTAAGGGCAACAGCTTCCGCTTCATCATCCCGATGGTTACTCCTAACAATATCTATTATTCCAAGCTGAACCACGAGGTGGTGATGGGTGGCAACGATGGCTTCGTCTCTATCCGTGCCGACCTCGATATGCCGAAGAACGATAAGGCGCAGCTGCTGCTGGCTGGCATTGTGGTGAATGGCAGACAGACCCAGGAGGCGTTGCTCGACGAGAGCATCAAGGGTACACCGGGTGTATCGCCTGTTGGTTTGAAGACCTTGGTGTTGAAGAGCGATGAGAACAGTTTCACCCTTCAGCTCTCCGACCTTCCTTTTGCCGACCATCCTACAGCCGTCTATGCTTATCGCCTGGAGGGCAGCGACCACGAGTGGCACTATCTGGACAAGGGCAATCTCGATATTTCATACAATGGCTTGTCGTATGGCGATTACCATCTGTCCGTTCATGTGCTGGATGGCGAGGGCAATATCGGCGACGAGGTTTATACGCTCGATATCTCCGTGCTTCCACCTTGGTATCTCACCATCTGGTGCAAGCTGTTCTATCTTACCCTGCTGATTGTCTTCCTCGCCTGGATCATCAACTCTCATTTCGTGAAGAAGCAGTTGCAGGAGGCTGAGAAGCAGAAGGCTGAGATTCTGGAGCAGGTAAAGGCGCGTATGGAGTTCTATGCCAACCTTGCCGACGACCTGAAGTCGGCAGTGGAGCATCGTTCTTTCGAAGAGGTATCCCATGTGGTAAGTTCTACGCTCGATGTGGATGTTTCGTCGGATGATGCTCCGGGTGCCATGGTCGTTCAGATGGTTAATGGACCGCAGCCGGAAGTTGAAGAGTTGGATGAAATGGATCAGCGCCTGCTTGATCAGATTAAGGAGGCGATAGATGAAAACATGATAGATTCCAACTTCAACGTGACGATGCTTCAGGAGAAGATGGGCATGGGTAACAAGCAGCTCTATCGCAAGGTGAAGATGCTTACGGGTCAGACGCCTGTAGAACTGATTCGTGACATGCGATTGCGCAAGGCTGCTAAACTTCTGAAGGCTGGCAAGTTCAGCGTTTCCGAGGTGATGTACACCGTGGGCTTCTCCAACAGCAGCTACTTCTCGAAGTGCTTCTCCAAGTTGTTCGGCATGTCGCCTTCGGAATATATGAAGAGATAGAAAGATTCATTCAAGTTCAAACGATATGTTGCCAATATTAACGATTACTGGTTCCGACAGCACCGGCGGTTCGGGTGTGCAGGCGGATATCAAGACGATATTCGAACTGGGCGGTTATGCCGTTTCGGCGATAACCAGCATCACCGTGCAGAACACCCTGGGCATCCAGGAGTTCTTCGATATTCCTGCCGAGATTGTTTCCGGTCAGATAGAAGCCATCATGAACGATATGCAGCCCCACATTGTGAAGGTGGGAATGATTCGCAAGGTAGAGACGCTGAATGTGCTCATCGATGCCTTGACCAAGTATCGTCCCGACCACATCATCTACGCCCCTTCCATCTGGTCGAGCCAGGGCGATGCGCTGATGACCGAGGATGTGGTGAGCCAGATCAAATACCGTCTGCTGCCCCTCTGTTCTGTGGTTGTGGCAAGAAAGAAGGAGAGCGACATCATCCTTCAGAACTCCCGGCTCCTGGAACTTGCCGAGAAACAGGGACTCCGGATTTACCGGCTCGATAATGCCAATTCGCATGGTCTCATCAACCGCTTCTCTTCTGCCCTTGCCATCTATCTGAACCAGGGCAAGAAGATGGAGGAGGCGTTGGCGATGGCGCAGGATTTCATCAATATAGAACTGGCTAGGGAGAGCAATCTGCAGGGCAGGAGTTCCGATCTTTACAACCAGTTTATCTCGCAGGTGAATAACTTCTGCCGCACCTATAGCGATGTGCATTTCTATGCTGACCAGCTGAATGTGAGTGGCCGTTATCTGGCGCAGGTTACCCGCCGCATCTCCGGCAAGACGCCGAAGGCAATCATCGATGAATACATCGTGAAGGAGATAGAGCGCGAACTCTCTACCACCACGCATACGGTGCAGGAGATAGCCAACACCTTCGGCTTCTCATCCCAGGCTCATCTCACTAAGTTTTTCAAGAAGATGAGAGGGGTAACGCCTTCTGCTTTCAGGCAGAAAGGCTAGGTTCTGAAATTAAAGTAAGAAGGGCTGAAAAATAGTGGATTTAGCCTCAAAAGTTAAATTAATTAAGTTAAAATAGAAACACGGACAAATTGAATTTGTCCGGCTCTTTTGTCCGGGTGCTTGTAATAATTTGATTATTAATAGCTTATAAGCGTCCGGACAACTTGTCCGGACAAATTCAATTTGTCCGTGTTATTTTTTTGCTTCGTTTTCGTCACTCGAAGGTCTTTTTGAAGCACTCCTTTTGCTTCACTTGCTTCAACCTTATGCTCTTCCTATGTTTCTCTATCAGAAACTCATAGACTTAGGAGTCATAAAACTATGAGTTAGGTTTGTTAACATAAGGTTCTAAAGCAATCAAAGGAGAATAAGAGAAAGAACAGAAGATTATCAATAACGAAAGAATGGAAGTATTGTTGAGCTTGTTTGGAAAGCATACAAAAATCCGTGGGCGTTTATTAATGTACCCACGGACTTTTTGTGTATTATGTAACATGTGCTTGTTTAGAAAATCAATAACTACTATTTCCGTATGTCTGTATAAACTGTTCTCTTGTTCCTACAAAATTAGTAATACCGACATCACACCATTTACCATTTATTTTGTTACGGTAAACTGAATTTGTTATATGGTAGATGGCGTTAGCCTCAGTATGCGGTAAATCATAAAACTTACATTGCTTTATATATATATCTTTTACATTTTCGATATTTGAACTAAACTTATTACGAAGTCTATTTACATTGATATAAGAAATGGATTCAATATTGAGTGGCACGTTGGATCCGGACCGTATATCTCCTTCAAATACGTTTTCGAAAATGAGTTTCTTTAAATTAAATCCATATAAAGGAATACTTAAATAGATGGCATGTTCTGTAGATTCACCTATTAAGTGTAAGGTGTCTACCTCTGCATTGTTTCTAATATCTAGTTGCACAAACGAAAGATACAGTTCATTATTCATCAAATCACCTTGTGGTAAAAACTTTAAATATTCAATCTTTGTGTCCTCAAATGTAGGTGTTTTATTTGTAGCCTTGAATGTTAAGTTTTTGATGTTGAATCCTCTAATAATTGGGTTGTATGCATCCAGTAACCCAGATATGTGGGGATGAAAAGAAGTGAATGTTGTATTTGCAATGGTCATGTTGTTAACTTCAACTCTTTTCAGATCATCTTCTGAAGGGAAGTAATCTTGGGGACCCATAGGCATAGCATAATAGTTACCCATTCTGTTACCCTGGATGTCTGATAGGTATTGGCAATTCTCAATATTGAGATTGTTGATGGATTGGGTATATATCTGGAGTCCATGGTTGTTGTATTCTCTTTCTTTTTTGCTCGAAGAAGAGTCGAACCAACAGTCATTTATGTTTATATCTTTACATGAAGTATTTCTTGCTGAAATGAAGATTCCACCAGCAAGGTATGATTTCTTCATGTTGATACTTACAGGAATCTTGTTTTGATCCAAAGTGAAGCGACTAGTATATTCCCACTCTTTGTTAGACCCTCCTCGGCTGCAACTGGAAAGGCAATTATCTATAGTTATAGAATTGATGTTGTTGTCGTGTAGGTATAATGCATTGAAATCTAACTCATTTAGGTACAGATTACCAGTTACGTTATTTGCATTGAGATGTAGCGCAGTGCCTTCACCCTCCTTCCACATTCCATGCCAACTATGAAAATCATCAAGGAGGGGATAGTCTGAGCACCAGTTACTGTTGTCTTTCCATTTCTCTCCATTTGCGGATTTGTAAAATTCTGTCCAACCAATTTTAGCGTCCCTAAATGCTTTTGTATAAAACGACTTGACTTCTCCATAATATGTATGGTTGTTTGCTATAACATAAGGACGATAATAATACTTGTAATTTTGAAGAGGAAGGCTGAGCGTAAATGTTGCAGAAGTATTCTCGTTCAAATAGTTTGTGGATTCTGATGCGAAATTTGACGTAGTAGGATTTGTACTTAAACTATATACTATGCCATATCTGCAATTGTTAAACTGATTACTTTCAAAGTTGCAGTTAACCTTAGCAGAGTTAGCCTCAATCTCGTATGCGTCACTACTTCTGAGATTAACCTTTATGAATTCTTCATTTGTGTTATTGCCAATTCCTGCAATATAACTGATATCTGATAATGGTGCTCTGTAAATGCCATGCTTTGTATAGATTACTTGCGTCTTTTTGCTTGGAGCATACGAAACGCTATCCATATCATAATCTGAGTAAACGATGCTGTCAATATCTGATTTTAGAATAGAATAACTTCCGTTCTCGCCTGCGTCAAAACCGATCATATCTTGTGGTACTTGCGCAAAGAGAGAGTTAACGAAAGTGACAGACAAAAATATTATAAAAGCTATTCTTTTCATTTGATGGAAATTTTAAATTGTTGTTCTTGAACTTTAATAATGTAAACACCACTTGGTAATGAGACATTTGCAGTGCCTTGTGAATCAGAGGAGATTTTTTTGACGACTTTTCCTTCAAGGGTATATGCGTACAATCTCGTATCAGGCAACAAGTCTCTCAGCATGATGGTGTTTTCTTTCAACTCTATACTAAGTTTTTTCGTCACCTTGGGAGTTCGTATAGCTGAGGTTGCAGGTTCCGAACTGTATGAAAAATTGTATATGAAATCTTCTTTGAAAGAGAGTGTGTTATTATTGTAACTAATCTCAAGCAGACCATCGCTGAATTTAAGTTTAGGACTGTCAAATAGTGAAATTCCAATTTGCTGTGGCTCAGTTTGAAAATGATCCATGGAATAAAGAAAGTAAATAGATTGCTTTTCTTCTGCATGGACATTTATGCCAAGCCCAAGAATGAATAAAATTAAAAAAACATGTTTCATTGTAAGTTCATAAAAAAGGCGTGTAACCGTTCCACAACTTGTCTAATCATAGGTTACCGCCAAGTGACCTGTACGCATAACAAGCAGGGAACAGTTCACGCCTTATTAGCGTGAACCTTCCTACTACTTGTCCTCATGCGTTGAATGTTTGGCGGTATTCATGATTAGAGAACAAGAGCATTAAAGCTCAATATCAAAAGTATAGAACAGAAACGCTTCGTTAATAATAGTGGGATTATAATATCCCATTTTTAATCTCTTTGAGAGGTCGCAATTCCTGGAATTACAAAACCTTTAGCGTTTTATTCTTATGTTTATTTCTGTTTCTTATTCTTATGTAAATTTTAAAAGTTCGACAATCTAGTTCCTGCAATTATAGCCTATTTACTATTCATTGCTTTGCAAAAATAATAAATTTTCAAGAAATAAAGGTATGATGTGGAAAAGATTAACTAAAAATAACGTAAAATGATGAAAGCCGATGTTAGAATCATCGTCAGCAACAAAACATTATGGCAGCAGGTATTCGGATAGACTATGTCCGAATACTTGCCTATTGTTTCCATAGAGGTTCATTTTCCCATCCTTGTGGAAATCCCATGGCATTCGTATCAACTTCTGGATACCGTGACAGTAAATCCTTGAAGTTAGCACATAACTCATTTTGCGAATCAATGGCATTTAACCAATACAACAAGCAGCAAAGAACCGAATACAGTCGATTGGCGACTTCGGGTTTATTCGTTATCCATGCTTGTTTTAAACTCATTGGAAGTTGAGGCATTACTGGCATCACACGATTCCAGACACGCCCATGATGGGCGCAACAATTGCGAAGCGCATTGATGGATTTCATCCAACTTTCAAGAATCTCTTGTTGAGGAACGCCATAGGAACGAGCTATTTTCTTTTTGACGGCACCATTGGCGAAATTGAAATACAATTTTGTCAAGCATCCAAACGAAGTCAGGTCTATAAGTTTCCAAGCTGGAGGAAAGTTTTCCTTGCCATACTTCACATAATGCTCTTTGATAAAATCATCCTTAGAACGCTGTAGCTCCCTATCCAAAGAGGAAAGATTTTCAGCATACTTATGCTTGTCAACAGCCAAATCGGGATTGATAAACCAGAAAGCTCCATAAGTCAAAGAAAACTGATTGATGACCTTTGCTCGCAAAGAAATCTCAATCTTTTGAATAGCAGAAAACAGCAGTGTCCTAAGTTTTGCATCAAACTCATAAAGCCTCATAGCCTTCTCAAAAGTAGCATTTTCCTTATAAGCATGTTTATCTGATGCTTTTAGAGGTCGCAAATATGCTGCAAATCTAAAGTAGCTGACATTCTCAAGGAAAGCAAAAGCTTTTCTCTCATCCATGATAGCCAATCCCTCATTTTGAAGATTAGCTAATAGTGTAGCTGTACCAAGTGGTGGGTTAGTATATTCCATACGCATATAAACAAAAAGTTCCGCCCTGGTACGCTGTTCTATGGGAAGCGTGGC
>CAKQCH010000025.1:0-29466 GCA_934216735.1 uncultured Prevotella sp. | reverse complement strand
GAAGCCTCGATTACGAAAGTAGTCGGGGCTTTTTTTTGTCACGCAGATTTCGCAGATGACGCAGATTTTTTCTTTGCTGCTTTTCCTTTTTTCCCACAGATTTCACAGATGGGCACAGATTTTTGACCTGTTCGGTCTGTGATTTCACAGATTTTTTGTATCTTTGCATTAAAAAAGAGGATTATGCATTATTATTTGAGTACATGGTGGAGATGGTTGAGACGCTGCGGCTGTAGCCGTGGCTTCGGCGTGCAGTCGCCTTCGGCTTATGCCTTTATCCGCTATGTCATCAATGAGCATTATCCCTATTATGCCTATCAGGAACTCAAGGAACGGCTTGTACATCTCGACAGGCGGCAACATAAACTGGGGAGACTCCTGTTGAGACTGGCAAACTTCTGGCAACCGGAAATAAGTATCTGCAATGATTCTCTTTTTGAAGATTATCTGCTTGCCGGTTGCAGGAAAGTCAAGCGGGTAGAGTTGGAGCATCCAATTCAGACAGATCATCTGCTTTTGAAAGATAATCTACTCCTTAATGAGGCATGGGGAAAGAAGAGGATGATGGTCATTAATCTGGAGAAGATGGGAATGGAGGAAGTGAGGACACTGGTTCTTCCACTTTGCGACGACCAGACGATGCTCGTACTTCTGGGCAATCTTTATCGTGAAAAGCAAGGCGAGGAGTGGCACCAGCTGCAGGAATCAGATTATTGTGGCATCACCTACGACCTCTACTCTTTGGGCATCATTTTCTTCGATAAGAAGGTATATAAGCAGCATTATCGCATGAATTTCTAGAAAAAATGCAAATAAATGCTATTATCTGCACATTCTTGCGAAAAAAAACGCCAAAAAACTTGCAGATAAAATAAATTTTATTACTTTTGCAGCCAAATTGGTAGAAACGTTAAATAATATAGCTATGTATTGGACACTTGAATTAGCTTCAAAGCTAGAAGATGCACCATGGCCTGCAACTAAAGAAGAGCTGCTCGACTATGCAACTCGCTCAGGTGCGCCTCTGGAAGTTCTGGAGAATCTGCAGGAGATAGAAGACGAAGGTGATGTTTACGAGAGTATCGAGGACATCTGGCCTGATTATCCTTCAAAGGATGACTTCTTGTGGAATGACGACGAATATTAAAAGTCGATGATAGGGCTGTTCTCTTACCAGGGGGCAGCCTTTTTCATCTTTCTGACGTCTCTCTTCCGACTATACCTTATTAATATATAATAATCCCGGCGATTTATAATATTTCGCCCTCTTTTACGTTATTACATTGTGTTAAGACGAATCATCATATTAGTTTTTCTGTTGACAGGAGTGCTCGTTTCCAGAGCACAGTATGATCCTTCCTTCAGTCATTATTTCGACATGGAACCATCCTACAATCCTGCAGCAGTGGGTAAGCAGGCAAAACTCAACGTAACGGCTGCTTACGCATTGGATATGGCCGGATTCGAACATAATCCTAGAACCATGTATCTGGCAGCCGACCTGCCTTTCTATGCGTTGAAGAATTATCACGGCGTGGGTGCTACGATGATGAACGACCAGATTGGACTCTTCACCCATCAGCGACTCAATGTGCAGTATGCCTACAAGACTAAACTCTTTGGAGGAACGATGAGCGTGGGGCTGCAAGCCGGATTCCTGAGCGAGAATTTCGACGGCAGCAAAGTGGATGCCGGAGAATCGGGCGACCCTGCACTCGCCACATCTGAAGTGAAGGGTAGCGGATTTGATGCGGGAGCCGGACTCTACTATCTGCATGGCAACTGGTATGTGGGACTTTCTGCACAGCATCTTACCTCACCAACCATTGAACTGGGAGAAACCAATGAGCTTAAGATTGACGCAACGTATTATTTGACTGGCGGATACAATATTAAGCTCCGAAATCCGTTTTTAACTATAAAGTCGTCTGCCCTCGTGAAGTATGACGGAACGGCATGGCGAGGCGACGTTACCGGGCGATTGGTTTACCAATACGACAAGCGTCTGCTCTATGGCGGCTTGACCTACAGTCCTGACAATTCCGTAACTTTCCTGGTGGGCGGTTCCTTCCATGGCGTCATTCTGGGTTACAGTTATGAATGGTACACCTCGAAGCTGAGCTTTGGCAACGGAAGCCATGAGCTTTACATCGGATACCAGATGGACCTGAACCTGGTAAAGAAAGGTAGAAACAAACATCAAAGTGTAAGAATACTCTAAGAAGAATATCAAGAATATGAACCGTAATATGAAGAAAAGTATAATGCTCCTCAGCTCGCTGGTGGCTCTCCTGACCCTCAGCGGTTGTTTCGGTGCCAAGTCTAGCTCGATGGCAGGCAGAGGCGGTGAGGTGGTTGGAGTTGGCGGAAGAAGTTTCGCCGAACCAGCCCCATACGGCATGGTGAAGGTGAACCGAGGATTCCTGAAGATGGGTCTGGAAACCCAGGATTCTTTGTGGGGACAGAAGACGCCTCGCAAGGATGTTTCCGTGGATGGCTTCTGGATGGATGATACGGAAATCACCAACTCAGAATACAAGCAGTTTATCGCCTATGTTCGCGATTCCATCCTCCGTACCCGTCTTGCTGACCCAGCCTATGGCGGCGACGAGACTTACATGATTACCGAGGATAAGAACGGCGACCCTGTAACTCCACAGATTAACTGGAAGAAGCAGTTGCCTAGAAAGCCAAACGAGGATGAGAAGAGAGCGATGGAAAGTCTCTATACTTCCAATCCTGTGACTGGCGAAAAGCTGATTGATTGGCGACAGCTGAACTACAAATACGAGATTTACGATTATACCGCTGCGGCACTCCGCAGAAACCGTCTGAACCCGCAGGAGCGCAACCTGAATACCGATGAGCAGGTGAATGCCAACGAGGTGGTGATGATTTCTAAGGATACTGCCTATGTGGATGATGAGGGACGAATCATCAGCGAAACCATCAACCGCCCGTTGAGCGGACCATGGGACTTCCTTAATACCTACATCGTGAATGTCTATCCAGACACCACCTGCTGGGTGAATGATTTCCGCAATTCAGACAACGAGGCTTACTTGAGAAGTTATTTCAGTAATCCGGCATACAATGATTATCCGGTGGTGGGCGTTACTTGGGAGCAGGCAAATGCTTTCTGCGCCTGGCGTACTGACTATCTGCTGAAAGGTCTGGGACCTGAAGCCCGATTCGTGCAGCGTTATCGCCTGCCTACCGAGGCAGAATGGGAGTATGCGGCAAGAGGCAAGAACCAGAACGAGTTCCCTTGGGAGAACCAGGACGTGAAGAACGGAGACGGATGCTTCTATGCCAACTTCAAGCCAGACCGCGGTAACTATACCAAGGACGGCAATCTGATAACCAGCAAGGTGGGCATCTACTCGCCAAACTCAAACGGACTTTATGATATGGCAGGTAACGTGGCAGAATGGACCAGTACCATCTATACCGAGGCTGGTGTGGATGCCATGAACGACCTGAACCCTGAGTTGAAATACAATGCAGCGAAGGAAGACCCTTACCGCTTGAAGAAGAAGAGCGTAAGAGGCGGTTCCTGGAAAGATCCGGAATCATTCATCCGTTCGGCATGGCGCTCCTGGGAATATCAGAACCAGCCACGTTCGTATATCGGATTCCGCTGTGTGCGCAGTCTTGCCACCACATCGAGTGCAAAACAGAAACCATCAAAGAACAAGAATAGGAGATAATAAAAATGGGCGAATATAGTAAGTTTAACATCGTATATCATCTGCAGAAATGGATGGACAGTGTGCCGGGACAGACCTTTCTGAACTATGCTTATAGCTGGGGTGCATCTATCGTTATCCTGGGTGCCCTCTTTAAGTTGACCCACTTGCCAGGAGCCAATTTCATGTTGTTTGCCGGTATGGGTACTGAGGCGATCGTGTTCTTCCTTTCAGCCTTCGACCGTCCTTTTGACAAGACAGCCGATGGTAGAGATATTCCTACTCATGTTACTGAGGAGTACTTGGAGACTGGAAAGGTTACTTATGGGGAGAATGAAGAAGCAGCGGCATCTGGCGGTCAGACCATCATTATCGGTGGCGGAAGCTTTAGCGGAGGTGCTGGTATATCTGCAGCATCTTCTTCTTCTGTTGCTGGAAGCGAGAGCGAAGGCGCTGAGCAGATTGACGAGAGCGTTGCAGCGGCCGTAGCTCCAGGAGCAGGATTCTCGGAGAATGGTGAAGCCGTAGCCGGTGCCACTATGACTGGCGGTTCTGTGGCCGGTGCTACTATTGCAGGCGGTAATACCGCTTGGGTAGCTGGTCAGCAAGGTGTTACCCCAGAGATGGCTGATGCCCAGAATAATTATGTTGAGGAATTGAAGAAGCTTGTTGAAACCCTTGAGAAGGTGAACGAGCAGAGTACCCGCCTGACCCGTGACAGCGAGGAGATGGAGAACCTGAACCGTACACTCACAGGTATCAGCAAGGTTTACGAAATGCAGTTGAAGGGTGCCAGCCAGCAGATTGGTACCATCGACCAGATCAACGAGCAGAGCCGCAAGATGGCTCAGCAGATTGAGCAGTTGAACAAGATTTACGCACGTATGATAGAGGCAATGACCGTAAACATGCGTGCCGCAGCTCCTCAGGTAAAGAGTGAAGAGTAAAGAAAAGTATTGAATTTAGCAAATTAATATAAATGGCTATAAAGAAAAGACCCGTTTCACCACGCCAGAAGATGATTAACCTGATGTACGTCGTCCTGATGGCTATGCTTGCGTTGAACGTCTCTACGGAGGTGCTCGACGGATTCTCTATTGTGGAAGACAGTCTGAATCGAACCACAGCCAACTCTTCCGCAGAGAACAATGCAATCTATAGTGACTTTGCCGATCAGATGAAGCAAAACCCTACCAAGGTAAGGGAATGGTTTGAAAAGGCTAAGCAGGTAAAGGACATGAGCGATGCGCTCTATAACTTTGCCCAGGAACTGAAGGTTGCTATCGTAAAGGAGGCTGACGGCAAGAATGGCGACGTGAGCAATATCAAGAACAAGGAAAACCTGGAGGCTGCCGGCATCGTGATGCTTGCACCGGGTACGGGCAAGGGAAAGAAACTCTATAGGGAGCTGAATCGCTATCGCGAGCGCATCCTGGAGCTGGTGACCGATGAGCATCAGAAGAAAATCATCGCCAGCAACTTCTCTACCCAGGTGCCTAAGAGCGAGAAATATCTGGGTAAGAACTGGCAGGAATACATGTTTGAGAATATGCCAGTGGCTGCAGCCGTGACCATGCTCTCGAAGATTCAGAGCGATGTGCGCTATGCCGAGGGAGAGGTGTTGCACAACCTGGTAGCGAATATCGATATGAAGGATATCCGTGTGAACAAACTCGATGCCTTCGTGATTCCAGAGAAGACCACGCTCTATCCGGGTGAAAGATTCAATGCCAATATCGTGATGGCTGCAGTGGATACAACCCAGCAGCCGGAAATCTACGTGAATGGCATGAGAGTGAACAGTGCCCGTGGACAGTATAGTTTCACGGCAGGTGGAGTGGGAGAACATCAGTTCTCCGGCTACATTCTGATGAACAATGCCAAGGGCGACGTGATGAAGCGCAACTTCATCCAGAAATACAGTGTGATTCCTGCGCCTAACACAGCAACTGTGGCGGCAGACCTGATGAACGTGCTCTATGCAGGTTTTCAGAACCCTATCAGTATCAGTGTGCCGGGCGTACCTGCCAATGCCATCTCTGCTTCCATGAGTGGCGGTTCGTTCGTATCGAAGGGCAACGGTCATTTCGTGGCAACACCAGCGGCAGTGGGCAAGGACGTGACTATCCACGTAACGGCGCGCGACAAGGGACAGACCCGCACGATGCCTCCATTCGTATTCCATGTAAGAAAGTTGCCAGATCCAACGGCTTACCTGGCATTGGGAACCAGTCGTTTCCGTGGCGGCGGTTTGGCAAAGGCATCCCTGATGGGCGCTACAGGCATCCATGCAGCCATCGACGACGGATTGCTTGATATACCTTTCAGGGTGTTGAGCTTCGAGACCGTCTTCTTCGACAACATGGGTAACGCCATTCCATTGGCATCGGCAGGTGCCAACTTCTCCGACCGTCAGAGAGACGAGTTCAGAAAGCTTTCTCGCAGTCGCCGTTTCTATATCTCGCATATCAAGGCAGTGGGTCCGGATGGTATCACAAGAAATCTGCCTACGGCGATGGAAGTAATCGTGAAGTAAATTTGTCAAATTTCAAAGTTCAAAATAATGAAAAAGATATTGTTCATATTCATGCTCTTGGGAATGGTGCAGGGCATCGCGGCACAACCTCAGGCACGCCGTCAGCAGGCGGCAAAGGAGGCGGCTGCGAAGAAATCGAATGCCGGCAACATTACCACCCGTGCACAAATCTCTTTCCCTACTGCTGCCCCTATGGAGGAGGACGTGGTATGGAGAAGAGACATCTATCGTGAGCTGAGTCTTACCGATAATGCCAATGCCGGACTGTATTATCCTGTGGAGCCTATGGGCAACCAGATGAACCTCTTTACCAACATCTTCAGATTGATGATGACCGGTAAGGTGGCGGTGTTCCAATATCGTCTGGATGGTAACGAGAGTTTTACGGCAGCAGACAGGGTAGACCCGAAGTCTTTCCTGGACAACTATCATATCTATTATGAAAAGAAAGCTAACGGAAGAATCTCGCTCGACAACAGCGATATTCCTTCCAGGGAAGTGAAGGCTTACTACATCAAGGAGTCAACCTATTTCGACCAGCGAACTTCCACCTTCCATACCAAGGTGTTGGCACTTTGTCCTATCATGACCCGTGATGATGACTTCGGTGATGGCGGAACCAAGTATCCGCTTTTCTGGGTGCGCTACGACGACCTGGCTCCATATCTTGCTAAGCAGCAGATAATGACCAGCAATCTGAACAATGCGGCGGTGATGAGTGTGGATGATTACTTTGTGAGAAATCAGTATAAAGGAAAAATCTACAAGACCAACAATATGTTGGGACAAACTTTGGCGCAGTATTGCCACTCCGATTCGGCTCTGGTAAAGGAGCAGAAGCGAATTGAGGGCGAACTGGCTACCTTTGAGAAGAATCTCTGGGGAAACCAGGAGAAGAAGGATTCGCTCGACAGTATTGCCAAGGCGGACAAGAACGTTAAGGGCAAGGTGAAGAAGGAGAAGAAGAGCAATCGCCGTGGCGGTTCATCTTCCAGCAAGCAGGCTAAGGTAAGGGAGAAGCGCAGCAACAGCAGTTCTTCTTCTGTATCCAACGGTTCGGCACGAGTAACCGTGCGCCGCCAGAGACATTAGAAAATGAATCACAACGAGTGTGATAATAGAAAAATAGAATTTTAATTTTAAAAGGTAGAAAAAATGAAGAAGATTTTATCTTTTGTATTTTTAGTAGCAGCAATGATGTTTGCTACTAGCGCTAACGCCCAGGTAAAGTTCGGTTTGAAGGGCGGTTTGAATGTGACAAGCATGTCGTTTAGCGAGGATGTATTCGATGCTTCCAACAAGACTGGTTTCTTTGTTGGTCCTATGGTTAAGTTTACTGTGCCTATCGTAGGCTTGAGCTTCGATGCTGCAGCCTTGTACGACCAGAAAGAGGCTGACGTTAAGTATGCCGATACTGATGGTGAACTGGGTAAAGTCAACGTGAAGCAGCAGTCTATCAATATCCCTGTGAACGTGCGTTATGGCTTCGGCTTGAGCAGTTTGGCAAATGCCTTTGTTTTTGCTGGTCCACAGTGGGGTATCAATGTAGGTGACAAGAGCTTCAAGTGGAATGAGACAAGCAGCTATTCTCTGAAGAAGTCAAACTTCAGCGTAAACGTAGGTGCTGGTGTTACCCTGTTGAGCCATCTTCAGATTTCAGCCAACTATAACATCGCTTGTGGCAAGTCGGCTGATGCCAGCCTTGTCAAGGCTGCCGAGGCACTTACCAATGCAGGCAAGGACAAGAGCCGCAACAACTCTTGGCAGATTGCCTTGGGTTACTGGTTCTAATGAGAAGTTAGACAGTACACTTCACAAGTTTATACATTAAAATATATAAAAGCAGGTACCCCTAGTTGGGTATCTGCTTTTTTTTTGCTATCTTTGCAGAACTTTAGATCGTAAAAAGAAAAGGAGAACGTTATAACATGAGATACGTAGATGTGATATTGCCCCTTCCGCTCGACGGAACCTTTACCTATTCTATCCCCGAAGGGATGGAAGAGAAGGTTGTGCCCAATATGCGCGTGCTTGTTCCATTGGGCAAGAGCAAGAAGTATATCGCGATGGTTGTTGATGTGCATTCGGAAAAGCCGGAATTCACCTGCAAGCCCATCGAGGCGGTGCTCGACGAATATCCGTCGCTCCTTCCCCAGCAGATGCGTCTCTGGCAATGGATCAGCGAATACTACATGGCTCCCCTGGGCGATGTTTTTGGTGCCGCCATGCCATCGGGCATGAAATCTACAGAGAAATTCAAGCCCAAGATGGAACTCTATGTGGAGCTGGCCAGCGGTTACCGCAACGAGCAGGCGCTGCATGTGGCGCTCAATCTGGTGCAGCGTTCCTTGAAGCAGTCGAAGACCTTAACCACCTTCCTTGCCCTTTCCCATTGGGACAGTCTGGAGGGTGATACGCCAAGAGAGGGTATCAAGAAGGTGACTAAGGAGGAGCTGATGAACGAGGCACGATGCACGGCAGCAGTAGTCAAGGCACTCATCGACCGGGGCATCCTCGTTACCTATAAACTGGAGGTGGGCAGACTGAACACATTGGGAGAATCGCATTTCGAACTCATCAAGCCGCTTTCCGAAGCCCAGCAGGATGCCTACAATCAGATACTCCTGAAGATGATGAATAAGAACGTGGTGCTTCTGCATGGTGTGACTTCGAGTGGAAAGACTGAAATCTACATCCATCTTATCCGGAAAGCCATCGAGGAACATAAGCAGGTGCTTTATCTGCTGCCCGAAATCGCCCTCACCGTTCAGATTATGGAGCGACTGCACAAGGTGTTTGGCGACAGGCTCGGCATCTTCCATTCGAAATATAGTGATGCAGAACGTGTGGAAATCTGGCAGAAGCAGCTTTCGGGTCATCCCTATGATGTAATCTTGGGAGCGAGAAGTGCCGTCTTCCTGCCTTTCCAGAAACTGGGACTCGTCATCATCGACGAGGAGCACGAGAACTCTTTCAAGCAGCAGGACCCATCGCCACGCTATCATGCCCGAAGCGCCGCCATCGTGCTTGCCAGCATGTATCCCGAGGCAAAGGTGCTGCTGGGTACGGCTACGCCATCGATGGAGAGTTACTACAATGCGCAGCAGGGCAAGTATGGACTGGTGGAACTGAAGACGAGATTCAAGGACATCCAATTGCCGGAGATTCAGGTGGTGGATGTGAAGGACCTTCGCCATAGAAAGATGATGACGGGGGCTTATTCGCCACAGTTGCTGGCTGCGGTGAGGGAGGCGTTGAAGAATGGTGAGCAAGCCATTCTCTTCCAAAACCGAAGGGGATTTGCACCGATGATAGAGTGCAAGGTGTGCGGATGGGTTCCGAAATGCAAGAACTGTGATGTTTCGCTCACCCTGCATAAGAGCATCAACCTGCTGACCTGCCATTACTGCGGATTCACCTATCCCGTGCCTACGGTATGCCCTAACTGCGGTAGTACGGAACTGATGGGACGAGGTATCGGAACGGAACGCATAGAAGACCAGATAGCCGAGATTTTCCCTGAGGCACGTATCGCCCGCATGGATCTGGATACCACTCGTACGCGCAATGCCTACGAGCGACTGATCAGCGACTTCTCATCGGGAAAGACCAATCTTCTGATAGGTACGCAGATGATATCCAAAGGTCTCGACTTTGACAATGTGAGGGTTGTGGGTATTCTGAATGCCGACTCGATGCTGAACTATCCTGACTTCAGAGCCTACGAGCATGCCTTCATGATGATGGCGCAGGTGAGCGGAAGAGCCGGAAGAAAGGGCAAGCGGGGACTCGTGATTCTGCAGACCAAGAATCCTACGCTTCCTATCATCAGTCAGGTGGTGCACAATGATTACGAAGCTCTTTTCAAGGGCATCCTGGAAGAGAGAAGAATGTTTCATTATCCACCGTTCTTCCATCTTATCAACGTGTTCCTGAAACATAAGAATGAGAAGGTTTGCCAGCAGGCAAGTCTGGAACTCGGCAAGACGCTGAGAAGCTGGTTTGGCGAAAGAGTGCTCGGACCGGATAAGCCGGCAGTGGCACGTGTAAAGACAATGAATATCCGCAAGATTGTCATCAAGCTGGAGAATGGTATCGATCAGAAGAAGGTGAGGGAATATCTGAAGTATGCCCAGCAGATGATGGCAAAAGATCCGAGGTATGGAGCTTTGCAGATATATTATGATGTGGATCCGCAATAATCAGACAGATGATTGTTGCTGCAAAATAAAAAAATGGCTATCCCAATTGAAAGAGAGGGATAGCCTTTTTTGCATGTTTGTAGTTATGACTGATCTATTATGTTAAGGAAACATAAGTCTAATTCTACTTTTGTTTTTTATCAACTTCGTCTTTAGAAGTTGATATCGAGACCCACCGCAAACACGTTGTTGTTACGGGTGTAATCAGAGGTGTAGTTGATGCTCTTGTCTGCACTGAGCTGAACATTCTCTGAGGTCTTCTTATGCTGATAGAATGTGTGGAAGTAAGCCACGTTCAAATCCATCTTCTTGTTGATATGGTAAACACCGCCGATAGCAGCAGAGTTAGAACCAACAACGAATGACTTGTCATCCATATACTCATCGCTCAAGCCATAGTTGGTGTTCTGCCAACCTGTACTCAAGGTAATCTTCTTGTTGACATCCACCTCAACACCTGCGTTGTACTCTAAGGTACCACGGTCCAATTTCTCCTGACGATTGTTGTATGATGTAGCGTGCTTGTCGTCGAACCAGTGGAAACCTACGTTTACGCGTACGGCATTTACAGGGCTGTAACCTACACCAAGTGCCAGGTAAGCAGGAATATCGCCAGCAATCTTCTTGCCATCTGCATATTCGCCGATAGCCTTATCAAGCTTGGTATCGAACTGGGTCTTCAACTGACCCATTGCTCCCTGGATGGTGGCGTTATTCAAGATAGCATCAGCAGCCTGCTCAGGTACACCGCCTGCGATGTAAGCATTGCGGAGGTTGGCAGGAAGATTACCGATACTAGGCACCTGGTTTACTGACTTATTCTTCAGGCGAATGCGAGTCTTGAACTCGTATTTAGCTGCGAAGTTCCACTTGCCAGTCTTGAAATCCACACCAATGATAGGAGTGAAGCCCACACCGCTCTGGTCACAGCTCAACTCAATGTTGGCAGCTGTTTCCTTGGTTGGGTCGAGCACCTTATAGAGAGGCATGTTGCCAACCTTGATATCTTCTACATATCCGTAGTAGTTAGTAGATGCATAGATACCACGTACACCTGCGAATGCGCTGAAGTTGTCGCTGAACTTATAGGCTGCACCTAAAGAGAGACCATAGTAGTACTGGCGACCGTGCATATAACTGTTGTAGCTATACTGTCCCTTTGTTCCGAAAGCATTTTCGCCAGTGAATACGGCTGGAACTCTATACTGTGCTGCAACCTGATCCACAGCACCTGCCAACTGGCAAGCTGCCAAAGCAGTTTCGGCAACAATCTTCTCGAAAGAGCCCAATCCATCATCGAAGGTACACTTTCCGCCGCCACCTGTAAGGGCGAAACCTGCCTGGAGTGACCATCTGCCTTTATTATAAGCATACTGGAAAGAAGGGATGACAGGCGCAAACGCCTTACCCTTGAACTCGCGTGGAGTAGTAGGATTGTTCACATTGTTAGTGAACAATGCATAATCATTTTCAATGCTACGTGTCTGGTAAGCCAACTGCCAGTTGATGGCGAGATGCTTTCCTTCACCCATGAATACAACGCCGGCAGGATTGTAGTAAACGCCGTCAATACCGATAGAAGCCTCACGGCTCATCATTCTGTTGAATGCAACATGCTGGTTGGTGTTAGTGAGCAAACCACCTGCAAAAGAAGGTGCTGCACAAGCCATCGCAATGGCTAAACTAACTAATTTTACTTTCTTCATTTTAATAATATTAAATAAAAACGTCCGCAAAGGTAATTATAATGTTCTATTTCTCTATTAAAACGGGAGTTTATTTAAAATATATTAACGCAAAAACTCCTTTTTCTTGCACAATCTATTAAAACTGTGCAGGAAAAAGGAGTTTTTAAGATGTAAAAAGGCAAGGCTAAGTGCTTAGCTTTCCGCCTTTTCTATCATTTTTTCCTCGTTTTGAGCTTCCTCCTGTTCAGGAGTGTCACTCTTTGCATTTTTCTCAGCCTTCGTATTCATGTGAGGGTAAGAGATGCGGGTATGATAGATGGCCTTGAGTCGCTCTGTCAATACAAGCTTGGCGAGGGCGATGTCGCGGAAGGTGATAGGACATTCCTTGAAGAAGCCCTCTGCCACCTGTCCGTCGATGAGTTTGTTTACCAGGTTGCTGATGCTCTCTTCTGTGTATTCATTGAGCGAGCGGGAAGCTGCTTCCACGGTATCAGCCATCATCAGAATGGCCTGTTCGCGGGTGAATGGGTTCTGTCCCGGATACTGGAATAGTGATTTGTCCACCACCTCAGTAGGGTGTTCATTGCAATAATTTACATAGAAATACTTGGTCAGGCCTGTGCCGTGATGGGTGGTGATGAAATCCTTGATGATGCCCGGAAGTCCCACCTTTTCTGCCATCTTCAGACCCTCGGTTACGTGGCTGATGATGATCTGGGCACTCTCCAGGTCGCTCAACTGGTCGTGCGGATTCACGCCCGCCTGGTTCTCCGTGAAGAACACTGGATTGGTCATCTTTCCGATGTCGTGATAGAGTGCGCCCGTACGTACCAGCAGACTGTTGGCGCCGATGCGGTTGGCAATCTCTGCTGCCAGATTACCCACCGTGATGGAATGCTGGAAGGTGCCCGGTGCAATCTCGCTCAGGTTGCGGAGCAATCCCTTGTTGGTGTTAGACAGCTCGAAGAGGGTGACATTAGAGGTGAATCCGAAAGTCTTCTCGATGATATACATGAGCGGATAGGACAGCAGCAGGAAGATGCCATTCACGGTGAAATAGGTGTACATGCTGCGGTCGATGTTGAATACCTGGTTGTCCTGCATCAGCTGGAGTGCGAGATAGACGATGCCGCTGCTCAGGGTGACCAGCAGGGCCGTGATGAATATCTGCGAACGCTTGGAAAGTTCACGCAGGCTGTAGATGGCCACCAGGCCTGATGCCAGCTGTACGATGATAAACTCGTACTGGTATTTCACCGCTGCCGCACAGATGAGAATCATCGTGACATGGGTGATGAATGCCGTTCGGGAATCCATGAACACGCGCACAAAGATAGGGGCCATGGCGAATGGGATGATGTAGACGCTGAAGAAATTGTGCTTCATGATGAGTGACACGAAGATAGGGAACAGCGTAATCATCGCATAGAGCATGGTGATGCTGCGAGGCTTGTCGAAGTAATCCTTGCGGAACAGCGTGAGATAGCTGGTGAACATGATGACGAGGAGGAAGATAAAAAGTACCTGGCCGATGATGGTGGTGGTAAGTTCATCCTCGGTGGAACTGCGGCGCTTCGTCTCTTTTTCAAAGGATGTGAGCACCCGATAGTTGGAAGGGGTGATGACTTCACCACGGTCTATGATTTTCTGACCGCTCATCACCATACCGCTTGCCAGCGGAATGCTGCTCAGCAAATCGGTCTTCTCCGTCTCCGAGCGTTCCTTGTCGTATATCAGGTTAGGCTCCACATAGTCGTTCAGATTGCAGCGTGACAGAATCTGTCGCTGTTCGGCAATCTGCTGGTTAAAGAAGATGCGTTCGTATGCAGCAATGGTAGAGTAGAACGTACCGATGGGTACGCTCTTCACGTTCTTGCCGCTGATGATGCGGATCATGCTTGTGGAATCCTTGTAGATGCGATTATACTCGGTGGTACTGACGATTCCCGTCTGGTAAACATGATGCAGCTGCTGGGCAACAAGTCCCACAAATTCCTTCGGCAATCCCGGGATGCCCTGGCTGAAGTCGTGGAGGAATCGCTTAACCTGTTCGTCACCCACGGTGGTGTTCACCGTATAGTAAGGTTGGAACTGCTTGAGCAGCGAATCCTGTTCGTGCTTGATCGACTCGTCTGTCTTGTAGATAGGGAAGTCGAAGGTGGCAATGACAGAACCATACATCCACGGTTTTCCCACATCGTAGCGGAACTGTCTGCCCTCATTGCGTGGCAGGAACCATACAATGATGGAAACGGTGAAGAGGATGAGGACGACCTTGGTGATGAAGTTGCGCCAGAAGTTCTCCTCCGGATTGTTGAATATGCTCATATTGTATCGCTTTGTTTAGTCGTGAATACTCTTGTTGTCTAACTCCTGATATGGGGCGAAAAAACTGCTCATTTTCCTCTGTTTTGAGCAAAAAGGCCACTTTTCTTCGATTAATTCCCATTCACAGTGCGAAAATACGAAAAAAAACTATTATAATCGCAAAAAAAGATGTAAATTTGCAGAAAAATTTAAAATTAGCTATAAAATAAGACATGACAGATAGAAAAGTAAGAGTGCGTTTTGCCCCAAGTCCAACGGGTGCATTGCATATCGGTGGTGTTCGTACTGCCCTTTATAATTATTTGTTTGCCCGCCAGCATGGTGGTGAACTCGTGTTCCGTATCGAGGATACTGACTCTCATCGTTTCGTTCCTGGAGCCGAGGAATACATCCTGGAATCCTTCAAGTGGCTGGGTATCCAGTTTGACGAGGGTGTGAGCTTCGGTGGTGAGCATGGTCCTTACCGCCAGAGCGAGCGTCGTGACATCTATAAGAAGTATGTGCAGCAGCTTTTGGACAACGGCAAGGCTTACATCGCTTTCGATACTCCTGAGGAGTTGGAGGCTAAGCGTGCCGAGATTCAGAACTTCCAGTATGATGCCCATACCCGTATGCAGATGCGCAACTCCCTGACACTCTCTAAGGAGGAGGTGGATCAGCTGATTGCCGACGGCAAGCAGTACACCGTTCGCTTCAAGATTGAGCCAGGACAGGAAATCCACGTCAACGATATGATTCGTGGCGACGTGAAGGTGATGAGCGATATCCTGGACGACAAGGTTCTCTATAAGAGCGCAGACGAATTGCCAACCTATCACTTGGCCAACATCGTAGACGACCACCTGATGGAAATCTCTCACGTAATCCGTGGAGAGGAGTGGTTGCCTAGTGCTCCATTGCACGTTCTTCTTTATCAGGCATTCGGATGGGAGGACACCATGCCTCGCTTTGCCCACCTGCCTTTGCTCCTCAAGCCAGAGGGTAAGGGTAAGCTCTCTAAGCGTGATGGCGACCGCCTTGGTTTCCCTGTATTCCCATTGGAGTGGCACGACCCTAAGACGGGTGAGGTTTCTTCCGGTTATCGTGAGAGCGGCTATTTCCCAGAGGCAGTGGTCAACTTCCTGGCGCTCCTCGGCTGGAACCCAGGTACAGAGCAGGAAATCTTCTCTCTCGACGAGTTGGTGAAGGCATTCGATATCTCCCGCTGCTCTAAGGCTGGTGCCAAGTTCGACTTCAAGAAGGGTATCTGGTTCAACCACGAGTACATTCTCAAGAAGAGTGATGATGAGATTGCCAACCTCTTTGCCCCAATTGTAGCCAACAATGGTGTAGAGGAGACTTTGGATAGAGTAAAGCAGGTGGTACACATGATGAAGGACCGTGTGAACTTCGTCTATGAGTTGTGGCCATTGTGCTCATTCTTCTTCATTCCTCCTACAGAGTATGATGCCAAGACCGCCAAGAAGCGCTGGAAGGAGTATTCTGCACAGCAGATGACCGAACTCGCTGAGGTACTTGAGGGCATTGAGGATTTCTCTATCGAGGGTCAGGAGCCTATCGTATTGAAGTGGGTAGAGGACAAGGGCTATAAGCTCGGTGACGTGATGAACGCCTTCCGCTTGACTCTCGTTGGTGAGGGTAAGGGTCCTGGCATGTTCGACATCTCTGCCTTCCTTGGTAAGGAGGAGACATTGCGTCGCCTTCGCAAGGCAATCGAAGTTCTGGGATAATTTTCGAATATAAATATCTCTCTGGGGAAATGGCTGGCAGATGATGCGGCATTTTCCTCAGAGAGTTCACGTATTTATAGATAGTAACCAATATAAAGAAATATCATGATCTATAATATCGTAATCTATTTCGTCCTTTGGGGCATAGCCATCGCCAGCTTGTTTAATGAAAAGGTGCGCAAGATGTGGCGTGGCGAGCGTGAGGCTTTCAAGATATTAAAGCAGAAGGTGGATCCCAATGCCAAGTACATCTGGTTTCATGCGGCTTCGCTCGGCGAGTTTGAGCAGGGACGACCATTGATGGAGCAAATTCGCAAGGATTATCCTCAGTATAAGATTTTGCTCACCTTCTATTCTCCTTCGGGTTATGAGGTGCGCAAGAACTATGAGGGGGCTGATATCATCTGCTACATGCCTGTGGATACCCGCCTGAATGCTATCCGATTCCTTCGTCTGGTACGTCCGGTGATGGCTTTCTTCATCAAGTATGAATTCTGGTCTAACTTCCTTCATATCCTGAAGCATCGCAATATTCCTACCTATAGTGTGAGTAGCATCTTCCGTGAGGATCAGGTGTTCTTCAAGTGGTATGGCAGAAGCTATGCGAATGTTCTGAAATGCTTTACCCGTTTCTTCGTGCAGAACGAGGAGAGCAAGCGATTGCTGGAAAGCATCGGAATCAAGGATGTGGATGTAGTAGGAGATACCCGTTTCGACCGTGTGCTCCAGATTAAGCAGGCAGCTAAGCAGCTGCCTATCTGCGAAGCGTTCAGAAGTGGGATAGCGACGCCGGAAGGAAATGCTTCGGTTTCTTCTGATTCTTCTTCGGAGAATGCAGTTCATCCTGACTATAAGGTGTTCGTTGCTGGTAGTTCCTGGCCTCCTGATGAGGAAATCTTTATCCGCTTCTTTAATGAGCATAAGGACTGGCGACTGCTGATTGCACCTCATGTGATTGCCGAGGAGCATCTGAAACTGATTCTTTCCTTGCTGAAGGATAAGAAGGTGGTACGCTATACGCAGACTACTCCTGAGGAGGCTGCCAAGGCTGATGTGCTGATTATCGATTGCTTCGGATTGCTGAGCAGCATGTATAATTATGGTGATGTGGCTTATATCGGTGGTGGCTTTGGTGTGGGTATTCATAATACCCTGGAGGCTGCCGTATGGAATATGCCGGTTATCTTTGGTCCGAACAATAAGAAATTCCAGGAAGCTCAGGGCTTGCTGAAGTCGGGTGGCGGTTTTGAAATCAATACCTATGAGGACTTCGATGGGCTGATGAGTTCCATGATGAACGATGAGGCATTCCTGAAGCAGGCAGGCGATAAGGCTGGAGCTTTCGTAGCGAGTCTTTCGGGTGCCACCGGTAAGGTTCTGGCAAAGATTGAATTATAATATATAAAAGGATTACATTATATAATATATAGTATCTTATATATAAAAATAAAAGGTCTCATGGTTTTCAAAATCCATGAGACCTTTTTTGATGTTTGGCATAGAATTCCATTTGTTTCATTCCATGCTTGTATTATGCTTTTCCTATTTGATGATGCGGTAGTAATCCTCCTTGCGAGGCTTCACGGTGTGAGGATGAGCTGAAGCATAACCCAATGCCAGGGCACCTACACCCATCAGACCTTCCGGGAGATTCCAATCCTTCATCAGCTTCTTGCCTTCTTCTGAAGCGAACATGCCGTCTTCACGGTTGATCCAGCAGGAAGAAAGACCGATAGAGTGGGCGGCAAGCATCATGTTGCCCAAGATGAGGCTGCCATCCTTTACTCCGTTCACATTGCTTTCAGGAGCCAGGACGATGACGATGGTTGGTGCTCCATAGTAAGGATCGCTCTCTACGCCCATGATGTCTGCGTTCATCTTGCGGAGCTGTGCGCAAACCTCAGGTTTCTGAACGGCAATGATGAAAGGCTCCTGGGTACCATGACCTGTTGCTGCCCATGTGCCGGCCTCCAATACTGTCTTCAATTCTTCGTCGGTAATCTGGTCAGCCTTGAAGCGACGAATGCTTCTTCTCTCCTTGATGGCTTTTAAAACTTCATTTTCCATGTTATCTTGTTTTAAACATTGTATTTAGAAATCTTTTCTCTTTCTTTTCTCTTTTATGCAGGGCATCCGCTCTTTTATGCAGGGCATCCGCTCAAATCCTCTTCATCCATATACTGGCTGAGAACTCGTGCGATGCGAATCAACCCCTGCATCAGGGTCTTGCGAGGACAGGCGATGTTGAGGCGCAGGTAGCCCTGACCAGCCTTTCTTCCATACATCGTACCGCTGTTGACGAACACCTTGCCGTCGTTCATCAGCTTTTCGTAAGCCTCGTCGCTTGATAACTCGAATGGCAGGATGTCGAGCCAAACCAGGTAAGTTCCCTCAAGACGGGTAACGCGAACCTGCGGCAATTCTGTATTAAAGAACTCCTTTACTGTCTGATAGTTCTCGTAGAGATACTGGTTCAGTTCGTCGAGCCATTCCTCACCCTCGTTGTAGGCAGCCTGAAGAGCGATGACACCGAAAGGATTGACATCACATACTTCGTTGATGTTGATGGCACGGTTGATGCGGCGGCGCAATGCTGCATCCGGACAGATGATGTTGGCAATCTGGAGTCCGGCAATATTGAATGACTTTGAAGGTGAGTTCAGTACCACACAGTTGTCGCGGCAAACTTCGCTGATGCTTGCAAATGGAGTATACTGGTAGCCTGGCATGATGAGTTCGCAATGGATTTCATCTGCGATGACCTTTACTCCGTGCTTGAGACAGATGTCGTTCATTCGCTCCAGCTCCTCTTTCTTCCATACTCTTCCAGCTGGGTTGTGAGGGTTGCAGAGAATAAAGGCGGTGGTCTTCTCGTCGGCACACTTGCGCTCGAAATCCTCGAAATCGATTTCGTAGGTGCAGTTGCCCACACGCTTCAATTCATTTTCCACTACTTCGCAGCCACTGTTCTTGATGCAGGAGAAGAAGCAGTTGTACACAGGAGTCTGTACCAAAACCTTCTCGCCTGGCATGCAGATTGCCTTCAGGCAGCAGGAGATGGCTGGCACTACGCCCGAAGTATAGAGAATCCAGTCTTTCTCGATATTCCACTGGTGGCGGCGTGCGAACCAGCTGATGATTGCCTCGTAATAAGAATCCGGTACGAGGGTGTAGCCGAAGATGCCGTGAGCTATGCGCTTCTGCAGGGCTTCGATGATGCAGGGAGCTGTTTGAAAATCCATGTCTGCTACCCACATCGGAATAACGCCGTCTTCCTTTACCAGATCCCATTTATAGGAATTGGTGCCGCGGCGTTCGATGATTTCATCAAAATTGTATTTCATATTTTATTATCTATCTATGCTATTTCTTCATTGCCCATAGGATAAATCTCTTTTTCCCTATTTGAAATCTCTGTTCAGCGACCTTGAATGTATATTCAACGACGCTGAACGTACATTCAACGACGTTGAACCGCCGTTCAGCGTCGTTGAACGGAGATTTCTCTTAATACGACGAACATTTTTCCTTAAAGGCAATGCTTATTTTGTTTAAGGGAATACAGAATCGCAATGAATGCTTCTGCTATTTCGAATGGTCGATGATTTCACATGCTCCCTTTGGGGCCTTGGCAAACTCGGTGTAGGTTACGCTTCCCACTTCATCTGCCTCGATTCTTCCGGAAATTGGGTTCTTGATGTTGGTAATGGCTCCCTTGATGTGCGCATCGATATTGGTACAATCTTCAAAGGCACGGTCGCATTCCTTGTCAAAGGTGCAATCCTCCAATGTCACATGATCCATATAGCAGAGAGGCTGCTCGCCGCTGATGTGGCAACGCACCAGCTTGATGTTCTTGCTGTGCCAGGCGAGATATTCGCCATTCAGTTCTGAATCATAAACCGTCACATTCTCGCACTCCCAGAAACTGTCCTTGGTCGTAATCTTGGCATGGTGAATCTCCACGTTGCTGCAGTATTGGAATACATACTTCGAGTCGCTCTCCAATCCATCTACATAGATATTCTTGGAGAACATGAATGGATAAGTGCCGTCGTGGAGTTTAACGTTTTTCAGTTTCAGACCATCTACCTTCCAGAAAGTCTCGTCAGCATCGGTGAGGTTCACATTCTCCAGTTCCAGGTTCTTCATCTCGCGGAAGAATTTTGGACCATCGATGGTGCAGTCCTTCATTACCATATTATCACTATACCAGATGGCAGAACGGCTTTCTGGAGCGAAGTAGCAATTCGTGATGAGCGAGCCATCCACATGCCACCATGGATACTTGCCATAAAACTTGGAGTTATGACATTCAATGTTCTTGCAGCACTTGATGCCCGATTCTCCATCTGTAATCGTAATATCTTCCAAGCGTACGTCATGCGCACCAAAAAGAGGGCGTTCGCCGCCGAATGATTTGTTCTTTATCAGTTCCATATTTTCTTTTATCCTTTCTTGATTATTATTTCTGTTTGCAAAAATACAAAAATAATGCCAAAGTCGTATAACCTAAGATACTGAAAAATGTAACTATTTGTCGTATTTGCCGAGAATAGGGCATTTTGGATGGATGAGAAATCAAAAAAAGGCTGAATCATGAAGCATTTTCACGATTCAGCCCTTATCGAGTTAACTTCTAAAAATCCGAAGTGGAGAATTACAAGTTAGGGTTCATCTCTTTCCACTCAGCTACTGGAGGAACGATGCCAAGCTCTACGATCTCATCGCGCATCTTGCAGAGGTGCTCGTAAGACTTCTGGAGGCTAGCGAGCTCTTCCTCAGTACCTGTAGGCTCTGTGAAGTGAACACCAGTCTTGTCGATAGTAGTAGGCATAGCCATCATTACGTTCTTGAAACCGAGCTTGTCGTGGTTTACATAGCAACCTGCTGGCAATGTGAACTTCTCGCCACCCATAGCAGCCTCGATCATCTTAACTGCATTGTAAGCTGGGCTCTGGAATGAAGAACGGCCACGGAGCTTGATGATGTTAGAACCACCCTGTACTGTGTGGTGCTTGATCTCCTCCCAACGCTCGTCAGAAAGACCCATCTCTGCCAATGGCTTGCCGTCAACCTTAACCTGAGAAGCGAATACAGCCATCTGCTCGCCGTGACCACCGTAAGTGTGAGCACCAGTAACCTTATCCTGCTGTACACCGAACTCGAGGGCCAAAGCCTGCTGCAAACGAGTAGAGTCGAGAGCTGCGAGTGAAGTCAACTGATTTGGCTTCAAACCAGAGTGGATAAGAGCTGTCAATGCTGTAACGTCAGCTGGGTTGAAGATAACAACTACGTGCTCAACCTCTGGGCAGTACTTCTTGATGTTGTCACCGAACTCAGCAGCGATCTTGCAGTTACCCTTGAGGAGGTCCTCACGAGTCATACCCTCCTTACGAGGAGCACCACCTGAAGAAATAATATATTTAGCACCAGTGAAAGCCTCCTCAGGATTTACTGTATAAGTAACGTTTACGCCTGGGAATGCGCACTGCTGAATCTCATCGAATACACCATGTACACCTGGCTCGAAGATATCATAAAGACAGATGTTTGGAGTAAGACCGAGCATCAAAGCGCTCTGTACCATGTTAGAACCGATCATACCGCCTGCACCGACGATAACGAGTTTGTCATTTGTTAAAAATTCCATAACTACAATATTTTATTTAAGATGTTTATAAATTTCTTGTCTATTGGGCTGCAAGCTCTTGCAGCTTTTGTTTTGTGGAAAGTCATCGGATAAAAAGACCGTAAATCTCGCTCTTTTGGCTTTCCGACCGCAAAATTACTAAAAAGTAATGTAAAACGTGCATTTATTTCCGCTTAAATTTGTGATTAATTCTTAAAATTCGTATCTTTGTAATCTCTAACTAGCAAAATGCCATATTTACTTCTCTTTCCAGGGGAATTTATGGCTATAAAAATGAAATGTATAATTATAATAATGTGTACTCATGAACAATATTAATCAAAGATTGGCAAGCTTGAGGGAAGTGATGAAGCGCGAACATCTTGCTGCGTTCATTTTTCCTAGTACGGATGCTCACCAAAGTGAGTATGTGGCAGACCACTGGTTGGGTAGGGCTTGGATCTCGGGCTTCAACGGTTCGGCAGGAACTGCCGTGGTTACCATGACTTCTGCTGCGTTGTGGACCGACTCCCGCTATTTCCTTGCGGCAGAAGAACAGTTGCATGGAACTGAGTTCCAGTTGATGAAGCTGAGAATTCCGGGAACTCCTTCTATTGCTGAGTGGCTGGGAAAGGAGTTGGCTGATGTTGCTTCTCCTGAAGTGGGATTGGATGGATGGGTGAATTCCTATGCAGCAACCTCTAGCTTGATTTCAGATTTGCGCAAGGCAGGAGGTATCACGATGCGTACTAACCTGGATCCTTTGGCGGAAATATGGAAAGACCGTCCTTCTATTCCTGAGAATCCGGTAGAAATTCAGCCTTTGGAATATGCAGGCGAAGATGCAACTTCTAAAATCCAGCGCATCAGAAAGGCTTTGAGAACTTATCATGCTGACGGCATTCTGGTTTCCGCCTTGGATGACATCGCATGGACCTTGAACCTGCGTGGCACGGATGTGCATTGTAATCCTGTGTTTGTTAGCTATCTCCTGATAGCGTCCGATAAGGTGTCTCTTTTTGTGGATGAGGCTAAGGTGAGCGCCGAGGTGCGTGCTTATCTGGAGGCTTATGGCGTATCCCTATATAATTATAATAAGGTGGAAGATGGATTGAAGGCGTATTCGGAGTATAATATTCTTCTGGATGGCAACGAAACCAGCTATTATCTCTGGAAGACGGTCAGATGCCAGGAAATAGTAAGCCACACTTCTCCTATTCCGGCTATGAAGGCCGTGAAGAGCGAGGCTGAAATTGCTGGCTATCGCCGTGCCATGCTTCGTGATGGTGTAGCCATGGTTAAATTCCTGAAATGGCTGGTTCCGGCTGTTGAGGCTGGAGGACAGACAGAGATATCTATCGATAGAAAGTTAACCTCTTTGAGAGCAGAGCAGGATTTGTTCCGTGATATTTCCTTTGATACAATTGCAGGATACCAGGCCCATGGTGCCATCGTTCATTATGAAGCATCGCCCGAAACGGATGCACCGCTGAAGCCAGAGGGACTTCTGCTTCTGGATTCGGGTGCTCAATATCAGGATGGAACCACGGATATTACCCGCACCATAGCCCTGGGACCGGTGACAGAGGAAATGAAGCATATCTATACCCTGGTTCTCAAGGGACACATTCAGCTGGAATTGGCAAAGTTTCCTGATGGTGCTTCTGGAACCCAACTGGATGCGCTGGCAAGAGAGAGCATGTGGAGAGAAGGGCTCAACTTCCTGCATGGCACGGGACATGGAGTTGGTTCTTATCTGAATGTGCATGAGGGACCTCATCAGGTTAGAATGGAATATATGCCAGCTCCGCTTCGTGCCGGTATGACTGTGACGGATGAACCGGGTCTTTATCTGGCAGGAAAGTTTGGTGTGAGAATAGAGAACACCCTGTTGATTAAGGACTATATGGAGACGGAGTTCGGTAAATTCCTGCAGATGGAATCTCTTACGCTCTGTCCGATAGATACAGCCCCTGTAGACGTGGATATGCTGCTTCCTGAAGAATTGAACTGGCTGAACAGCTATCATGCTGAAGTTTATGCAAAATTGGCTCCTTATCTTGATGAAGAAGAGCAAATTTGGCTGAAAAATGCGACAAAACCCATAAAATGAAGGGGTTAAAGCAAAAAAATCGTCTAATTTCTTGGTTATCTGAAAAATAAGATGTAATTTTGCACCCGCAAATTGTGGCAGTATGCCCTTTTCGCTAGAAATAACATAAGTTTAACATAATAAATTAAAAAGCAAAAAAATGATTATTGTACCAGTTAAGGACGGTGAGAACATCGAGAGAGCTCTCAAGAAGTTTAAGAGAAAGTTTGAAAAGACAGGTGTTGTTAAGGAGTTGCGTGCTCGTCAGCAGTACGACAAGCCATCTGTTTTGAAGCGTCTCAAGATGGAACACGCCATCTACGTACAGCAGTTGCGCGCTAACGAGGAGTAATTTTCCTCTTTTTTGAGGAATAATATTAAAAAAAACTCAAAAAATTTGGTAGTTTCAAATAATTTTCGTACTTTCGTTGCCGAAAAGAAATAAGTGCAACTAGTATGTTGAATGTAGACAAGTTTTTGGATTACTTGAGTAGCGAGCTGAATAGGTCGCAACAGACGGTGGAAAGCTATCGGGAAGATTTAAAGCACTTCGAGAAGTTTGCCAAAGACTTGTCTGACTCGTTCTCCTGGGAGACCGTTGATTCCGACATCGTTCGGGATTGGATGGAAAGCATGATGGATAAGGGAAATTCAGCAGCCACGGTCAGTAGACGGCTCAGTGCTCTGAAAACTTTCTATCGGTTTGCTCTGACAAGACACTATGTTGAGTCAGACCCAGTGTATAGCATCAAGGGGCCCAAGAAGGAAAAGCCACTTCCGCAGTTCGTTAAGGAAAGCGAGATGGATGAACTCCTCGACAGGCAGGCATGGGGCGATGATTATAATAATGTACGTGCGCGTACTATTATAATATTGTTTTATGAAACCGGGATGCGACTATCAGAACTGGTTAATCTGGATGATAAAGATGTGAACTTCGTTACTTCTGAAATCAAGATTACCGGTAAGGGGAACAAACAGCGTATAGTGCCCTTCGGCGACGAGCTTAAAAATACTCTTCTTGAGTTTAGACGGCTACGTGATGCAAGTGTGGAAGTGAAGACTCCTGCACTCGTAGTTTCTGATAAAGGAACACGTATGAATCCGTGGAATGTTCAAGATATCGTAAGGAGTAACCTTTCAAGGGTCTGCTCGTTGAAGAAGAAAAGTCCGCATGTGTTGAGACATTCATTTGCTACGGCAATGCTGAATCACCATGTAGGTATTGAAAATCTGAAAAAACTGCTTGGACATGCGAGCATCTCGACAACCGAGATCTACACGCATACAACGTTCGAGCAATTAAAACGAGTGTATAATGAAGCCCATCCAAGGGCGTAACCTTTTAAAAATTGGAGGTCACTATGGAAATTAAGATTCAGTCGATTCATTTCGACGCTACCGAGAAGTTACAGGCGTTTATCGAGAAGAAAGTCGCCAAGTTAGAAAAAACTTATGAAGATATACAGAAAGTAGAGGTGCAACTGAAGGTCGTTAAGCCAGCTACTGCTCTTAATAAGGAAGTTCACTTGGAAGTTGCGGTCCCAGGAACGACATTGTTCGTTGAGAAGACATGCGATACTTTTGAGGAGGGAATTGACCAGGCAGTGGACTCAATGAAGGTTCAATTGACCAAATTTAAAGAAAAAACAAGAAATAGATAAAAAAATCGCCGAAAAATTTGGTGGATTCAAAAAAATGTAGTATCTTTGCAGCCGTTTTCCGATAGGTCGAAAACTTAGCCGTATTGCGGCTGTGAAGATTGCCTCTTTAGCTCAGTTGGCCAGAGCACGTGATTTGTAATCTCGGGGTCGTTGGTTCGAATCCGACAAGAGGCTCAAAGGAAAAGAAAGTAGGGTGGTTACCAGAGTGGCCAAATGGGGCAGACTGTAAATCTGCTGGCTATGCCTTCGGTGGTTCGAATCCATCACCACCCACTTCCTTGATAAGCGGAAATAGCTCAGTTGATAGAGCACTAGCCTTCCAAGCTGGGGGTCGCGGGTTTGAGCCCCGTTTTCCGCTCAATGTTGAAATGCTGTAATAGCTCAGTGGTAGAGCACTTCCTTGGTAAGGAAGAGGTCCTGAGTTCAACTCTCAGTTACAGCTCTACTTCAAGCGAAAGTGAGAAGTAGAAAACGTGGAGACAATATATTAATTAATTGATTATTCATTTATATAAATAAAAAGAAAAAGCTATGGCTAAAGAAGAATTCGTGCGTACCAAACCGCATGTAAACATTGGTACAATTGGTCATGTTGACCATGGTAAGACTACTCTTACTGCAGCTATCTCTAAGGTATTGAATGAGAAGCTCGGTACATCTGAGGCAGTTAAGTCATTCGATCAGATTGATAATGCTCCTGAGGAGAAAGAGCGTGGTATCACTATCAACTCTGCTCACATCGAGTATGAGACAGCAAAGCGTCACTATGCACACGTTGACTGTCCTGGACACGCTGACTATGTAAAGAACATGGTTACTGGTGCTGCTCAGATGGATGGTGCTATCTTGGTTTGTGCTGCTACTGATGGTCCTATGCCACAGACACGTGAGCACGTACTTCTTGCACGTCAGGTAAACGTTCCTCGCTTGGTTGTTTTCTTGAACAAGTGCGATATGGTTGACGATGAGGAGATGCTTGAGCTCGTTGAGATGGAGCTTCATGAGATCCTCGAGCAGTACGGTTATGAGGAGGATACTCCAATCGTACGCGGTTCTGCTCTCGGTGCTTTGAACGGCGTTGAGAAGTGGGTTAAGTCTGTTGAGAATTTGATGGACGTTGTTGACGAGTGGATCCAGGAGCCTGAGCGTGAGGTTGACAAACCATTCTTGATGCCTATCGAGGATGTATTCTCAATCACAGGTCGTGGTACTGTTGCTACTGGTCGTATCGAGACTGGTCGTTGCAAGGTAGGTGACGAGGTTCAGTTGCTCGGTCTTGGTGAAGATAAGAAGTCTGTCATCACTGGTGTTGAGATGTTCCGCAAGGTACTCGCTGAGGGTGAGGCAGGTGATAACGTAGGTTTGCTTCTCCGTGGTATTGATAAGGCAGAGGTTAAGCGTGGTATGGTAGTTGTACACCCAGGTGCTATTACTCCTCACGATCACTTCAAGGCTTCTATCTACGTATTGAAGAAGGAAGAGGGTGGTCGTCATACACCATTCGGTAACAAGTATCGTCCTCAGTTCTATCTCCGTACTATGGACTGTACAGGTGAGATCAAGCTTCCAGAGGGAGTTGAGATGGTAATGCCTGGTGATAACGTAGAGATTGAGGTAGAGTTGATCTACAAGGTTGCTTTGAACGAGGGTCTCCGTTTCGCTATCCGTGAGGGTGGTCGTACAGTAGGTTCTGGTCAGATTACATCAATCCTTGACGATATCAAGTAATTTAGAATTTTCTAGATTTACTATATAATGACTTCCGCTTCTGCGGAGGCGGAAGTCAACTTACGGGTTTAGCTCAGTTGGTAGAGCACTGGTCTCCAAAACCAGGTGTCGAGGGTTCGAGCCCTTCAACCCGTGCTAAATAGAAGATAATATGAATAAAATAGTAAGTTATTGCAAGGCATGTTACGATGAACTTGCGCATAAGACTACTTGGCCATCACGTGCCGAACTGACTCATAGTGCAATGGTTGTATTATCTGCTTCCCTAGTCATTGCATTAGTTGTGTTCGCGATGGATTCTGTATTCAAAGCCTTTATGGGTGTAGTTTATCCAGGTTAATTTTTTAAGGAAATGGCAGACACAGGAAATAAATGGTATGTGCTCAAGGCCGCTAGTGGCAAGGAAGCCAAGGTGAAAGAATACATCGAGGCTGAAATGAAGCACAATGATTTACTTGCAGCAAATGTTTCTCAGGTGTTAATTCCACTCGAGAAGCATGCATCTGTACGTAATGGTAAGAGGGTCGTTAAGGAAAAGGTCTCTCTTCCTGGTTACGTTTTTGTTGAGGCAAGACTGAAGGGTGATGTGGCGCATACTTTGCGCTTCATGCCAAATGTTTTGGGTTTCCTTGGAGGATTGGATGAACCGACTCCTGTACCACAGCGCGATATTAATCGCATGTTGGGTTCTGTAGAAGAGACTGAGTTTGAGGAGAATCTCGATTGTCCATACTTGGTTAATGATACAGTCAAGGTGATGGAAGGTCCATTCAGTGGCTTTAGCGGCGTTATCGAAGAGGTTAACTTGGAGAAGCGCAAGCTGAAAGTTACGGTTAAGATCTTTGGACGTAAAACTCCATTGGAATTAGGTTTTATGCAAGTAGAAAAGGAATAGGGTTCTGTTACGAGAACTTGAAGTCCTTTTATAAGTTTCAATTTTAAATATTAACAAAAAAATGGCTAAAGAAGTTGCTGGATTAATCAAATTACAGATTAAAGGTGGCGCTGCAAATCCTTCACCTCCAGTAGGACCTGCTCTGGGTTCTAAAGGTATTAATATCATGGGATTCTGCAAGGAGTTCAACGCCCGTACCCAGGACAAGGCAGGTAAGGTATTGCCAGTTGTTATTACATACTACACTGACAAGTCGTTCGATTTCGTAATCAAGACTCCTCCTGCTGCAGTACAGTTGAAAGAGGCTGCTAAGATCAAGTCAGGTTCTGCTCAGCCTAACCGTCAGAAGGTTGCTACCCTTACTTGGGATCAGGTAAAGGTAATCGCTGAGGACAAGATGAAGGACTTGAACTGCTTTACTGTAGAGTCAGCTATGAAGCTCATCGCTGGTACTGCAAGAAGTATGGGTATTACTGTAAAGGGAGACTTCCCTGGTAAATAATTTAAAACTTCAATTAGAAAAATGAGTAAACTGACAAAAAATCAAAAATCAGTAGCTGATAAGGTTGAAGCAGGGAAGGCATACACATTGAAGGAGGCTTCAGAGTTGGTAAAGGAAATTACCACTACCAAGTTTGATGCTTCTCTTGATATTGATGTACGCTTAGGTGTTGACCCACGTAAGGCTAACCAGATGGTTCGTGGCGTTGTTTCATTGCCAAACGGTACCGGTAAGGTTACTCGCGTGCTCGCACTCTGTACTCCTGATCAGGAAGCTGCTGCTAAGGAAGCAGGCGCTGACTACGTAGGTCTCGACGAGTATGTTGAGAAGATTAAGGGTGGTTGGACAGATATTGATGTCATCATCACAATGCCATCTTGCATGGGTAAGATTGGTCCTTTGGGTCGTGTTCTCGGTCCTCGTGGATTGATGCCTAACCCTAAGAGTGGCACTGTAACTATGGATGTTGCTAAGGCAGTTAAGGAAGTTAAGCAAGGTAAGATTGACTTTAAGGTTGATAAGGCTGGTATTATCCACACTTCAATCGGTAAGGTTAGCATGACAGCTGAGCAGATCTACGGAAATGCTAAGGAGTTCATCAATACTGTTATCAAGTTGAAGCCTGCTGCTGCTAAAGGTACATATATCAAGAGTATCTTTATTTCAAGCACTATGAGTAAGGGTATCAAGATTGATCCTAAATCAGTTGAATAACTCTAAAAGTTTTGTAAAATGAAGAAAGAAGTTAAAGATACTATCATCACCGAACTTGGACAGAAG
>CAKQCH010000024.1:0-30394 GCA_934216735.1 uncultured Prevotella sp. | reverse complement strand
CATGTAGATAGAAGTATCAAGGATCCATTCACTTTCGCTCAGACCAACGTGATGGGTACCCTGTCTCTGCTCCAGGCGGCAAAGATCTACTGGGAGAGTCTTCCAGAGGGATATGAGGGCAAGCGCTTCTACCACATCTCTACCGATGAGGTTTACGGAGCATTGCAGATGACTCATCCTGAGGGTGTTCCTGCTCCTTTCACTACCAAGGCATCCAGCGGTAAGAACCACGAGGCTTACGGCGAGGAGTTCTTCGTAGAGACTACCAAGTATAATCCTCACTCTCCATACTCTGCATCCAAGGCAAGCTCAGACCACTTCGTTCGTGCTTTCCACGATACATACGGTATGCCTACCATCGTAACCAACTGCTCTAACAACTACGGTCCATACCAGTTCCCAGAGAAGTTGATTCCGCTGTTCATCAACAACATCCGTCATCGCAAGCCATTGCCAGTATACGGTAAGGGAGAGAACGTGCGCGACTGGTTGTATGTAGTGGATCATGCCCGTGCCATCGATATGATTTTCCATAAGGGCAAGATTGCCGAGACTTACAACATCGGCGGTTTCAACGAGTGGAAGAACATCGACATCATCAAGGTGGTTATCAAGACCGTGGATAGATTGCTCGGCAGAAAGGAAGGCGAGGATATGGATCTCATCACTTATGTAACCGACCGAAAGGGTCACGATATGCGTTACGCCATCGACTCTAGAAAGTTGCAGAAGGAATTGGGTTGGGAGCCATCTCTGCAGTTTGAGGAGGGTATCGAGGAAACCGTAAAATGGTATCTCGAGAACCAGGAATGGATGGACAACGTAACCTCTGGTGATTACCAGAAGTACTACGACAACATGTATTCTGACCGATAGTAGTACATCCTATCATATAGAAGCCCTGCATTTGTTAGCGCAAATGCAGGGCTTTTTTGCTTTTCATCGATTAAAAACCTATAAATCTATTATAAATTCTTAATATTTTCATGTTTGTTTCAAGGAAAACTCAAAAGTAGAAAATATTTTTCTATCTTTGCAGTTTCAAGTTAGATAATGAATATCCTAGAATAGTAACAAGAATATCCTAGAATGAATTAAGGAATAATAAAAGGTATTGAGATGAAGAAACATAATGTATTCGGCATAGCAGTGGCGGTTGCCGTCTTGTCGTGCCTCCCTATAAAGGGACAGGAAAAGGTGGTTCCATTGAAATATGGAAACATGGACCACTGGGTAGTAAGAAATATCAAGGAATCGGCTATCATCGGCGGTAATCAGAAAACCATCTATGCCGTGGGACCGAATATGACCATCAACGGAAATACGCCTTATACCAACAAGGGCGGTTCGCCATGGGGATCATCCAATGTGCTGGCACATGTATCGGGCATCTATAAAACCAACAACTCGGTGTATCGCGACAAACACGAGGGGGGATATTGTGCCAAACTGGTTACTCATATAGAAAAGGTGAAGGTGCTCGGACTCATCAACATCAAGGTGCTGGCTGCCGGCTCCCTCTTTCTGGGCGATGTGCGCGAACCGATTACCAGTACCAAGGATGGTCCGAAGGCTATCAACTGGGGCATTCCGTTTACGGCACGTCCTAAGGCTGTGAGATTCGACTACAAGACTTACATGCCGAATGTGGCTCATCGCATCAAGCAGACCGGATTCAGCAGTGCATCCACCGTGGCAGGTCGCGACTATGCCATCGCCGTGCTCTATCTGCAAAAGCGCCATGAGGATGCCCAGGGCAACATCACGGCCAAGCGTGTGGGAACGATGGTGGTAAAGTATGGCAAGAGCACCAATGGATGGGTGGAGAATGCCACCTATACCATTCATTATGGTGACATCCGCCACATGGCCGGTTACGATGCAGCCACGATGGGACTCCGTTCTACCGATTACGCCCGCAACAGCAAGGGAAAGCGTGTGCCTGTGAAGGAAGTGGGATGGGCGAGTGCTGGCGATAAGCCGAGCCATCTCATCCTGCAGTTCTCCTCTTCGCATGGCGGAGCCTATATCGGTACGCCGGGCAATACCCTGTGGATTGATAATGTGGCAATGGTGTATTAATCATTTAAATATTGACTTTTAAATATCGACTTTATGAAGCATATCCTGACAATACTTGTTGCGATGTTGGCATTGGGCAGCTATGCCTCGGAGCCATTTTCTGCAGATAGTGTCTTTTCTGAAAAGGCTAGCAGCACTATCGTGCAGGCTGATTCCATTCATGAAGTCAAGAAATCGTGGATGACTCGTTTTCTTGATTACTTTAATGATGCCAATAAGAACAAGCAGCATAAGCGGTTCGACTTCAGTGTGATAGGTGGTCCGCACTATGCATCCGATACCAAGTTTGGCTTGGGCATGGTGGCGGCGGGTCTCTATCGTACAGATGTGAACGACAGCATTCTTCCTCCTTCCAATGTATCGCTCTTTGGCGATGTGAGCACGGTGGGGTTCTATATGTTGGGTGTTAGGGGTAACCACCTCGCACCCCAGGGGCGCTATCGCATTGACTATCACCTTTATTTCTATTCATTCCCTTCTGATTTCTGGGGAATGGGCTTTGAGATGGGCGATAACGACGACAACAAGAGCGATATGAAGCGATGGCAGGCTCAGGTGGAAGCAAGCTTCCTCATCAAGGTGACTGATAACTTCTATGTAGGACCGATGGCGGCTTATGATTATGTAATCGGAAAGCAGATAGAACGTCCGGAACTGTTGCAGGGCATGGATAAGCATACCTGGAATGTGGGAGCGGGTGTATCGCTGGTTTATGATAATCGCGATAACCTGACCAATCCGCATCGTGGTATCTTTCTGAATATCAAGCAGATGTTCCGGCCTAAGTTCATGGGCAATGACTATGCCTTCAGCAGTACGAAATTCCGTTTTGATGCTTATCAGCGGCTGGGTAAGGGAACGATACTTGCCGAGGATTTTGGAGCGAATCTTAATTTCGGAAATCCTTCGTGGGGCATGATGGCGGAGTTGGGCGGAACCAGTTCGATGCGTGGCTACTACGAGGGGCGCTATCGTGACAAGCATTCACTGGAGGCTACGGTGGAGCTGCGCCAGCATGTGTGGAAGCGCAACGGCATTGTGGTCTGGGCAGGAGCCGGCACCGTTTTTCCTAAGTTCTCTGCCCTGAGAAGCAGGCAGATTCTGCCGAATGCCGGTGTGGGCTATCGCTGGGAATTCAAGAAGGATGTGAATGTAAGATTGGATTATGGTTTTGGAAAGTCGGGACAATCCGGTTTCCTCTTCAATATCAACGAAGCATTTTGATGAGGCTTTTTCATGATGCATTCACGATGCTTTCACGATATGCTCTATATATAATAAGGTGTAGGCTATGAATAATTCGATATGTAAAACGATATGTAATACTATATATAATAAGGTGTCTTCGGGAGCCTTTCTTTATGGTTATGCGGTGGTGGCGCTGCTGCTGCCTAATATAGCCCTGTGCTTTACCGAAAGATTATCTTTCTGGGCAGGCGGTGTCAACGTGCTGCTGCCTTTGGCACTGTATATGTGGTTCTTTTCCATTGCCAGATGTCCGGGAAAGATAGTATGGTGGGCGTTCATCTTCATCTTTTTCGCAGCCTTCCAGCTGGTTCTGCTCTATCTCTTCGGTACAGGAGTGATAGCGGTGGATATGTTTCTGAATCTCGTAACCACCAATGCGGGTGAAGCGATGGAACTCCTGGATAATCTGGCTCCTGCCGTGGTGGGTGTCTTCGTCATCTATCTGCCACTGCTGGTTCTGGGCATTATCCATATCAGGAAGAAACATCAGATATCGGCTGCATTTCAGCATCACGTTCGAAAATGGGTGATGGAGGTGGGAGGTATCGGCCTCTTCTGTCTGCTGGCATGCTATGTGGTGGTGGATGATTACTGCATGCGCAACCAGCTTTATCCTGTTAACGTCTGCTACAATCTCTATCTGGCTTTCGAGCGCAATGCGGCATCGGAAAATTACAGGGAGGCAAGCAGGGATTTCAAGTTTGATGCCAGGAGCGAGCACGATGCTGAGGCTCCAGAGGTGTATGTGATGGTGGTGGGTGAGACGGCGAGAGCCCACAACTTCAGTCTCTATGGCTATCCGCGGGATACCAACCCGTTGCTTTCGAAGACACCGGGTATCATCGCCTTTCCTGATGCCACGACGCAGAGTAACACCACCCACAAGAGTGTACCGATGCTCCTCTCGGCAGCATCGGCAGAGGATTTTGAGCGACTCTTCCATGAGAAAGGCATCCTGGCAGCCTTTAAGGAAGCCGGATTCCATACCGTGTTTATCAGCAACCAACAGCCCAACCATTCGTTTATCGATTTTCTGGGAGAACAGGCTGATGAGCATTATTTCCTGAAGACAGAGGATGCTTCACAAGGCAGCCATTATGATGAGGATCTGTTGCAGAAACTGGATGAGATATTGCCAGAGGCGGATGCTTCATCCTCTTCCCATTACCGCTATCGCAAGCTCTTCGTGGTGCTTCATACCTATGGTTCTCACTTCAATTATCAGGAGCGCTATCCTAGGAGTTTCGCTTACTTCAAGCCCGATAGCAGGAGTGAAGCGAAGCCGGAGAATCGACAGGATTTGCTGAATGCCTACGATAATACCATCCGATATACCGATTATATCCTGCATGGTATCGTAGAACGTCTGCAGAAATGGGAGAAGCTTCAAGCTAAGGCTCTAGTTAAGACTCAGGCTAAGACTCAGGCAAAGACGGATGGGGCAACCTGCCAGCCTACATCGGCGATGCTCTATACCAGCGACCATGGCGAGAATATCTTTGATGACGACCGTCGTCTCTTCCTGCATGCTGCCCCGAAGGCATCGGATTACGAACTGCATGTGCCTTTCATCATCTGGACCTCCGAAGGTTTCGGTAATGAATATCCAAACACATGGAAGGCACTGGGAGAAAATCGCACGAAACAGGTGCAGACGAGTCTTTCCGCTTTCCATACCATGCTGGGTATCGGTGGCATCCGAACTCCTTATCGCCTGGATGAATATTCGGTGGCAAGCGGGAAGTATCATCCTGCCAGGTTGCTTTATCTGGACGACCATGATGAGGCTATTCCGCAGGAGGATGCCAAGTTTTAGTATTTAAATGACAAGGAAAAGGCTTTCCTGATGTAAAATTCATGAAAAGAGTTTTCGTAAATATCAATTATTTGCGAAAACTCTTTGTCGTGTCTATAATTTGCTGTATCTTTGCACCCGGATTTAGATAATAATAAAAATACAGTTGTTATGGAACCAACTCGAAAAATCGAAAAGGTGGGTATGCGCAACCTCCGCATGGAGGATTACGACCAGCTCGCCAAGTCGTTTAAGCGTATTTACGCTGACTCAGATGTATTCTGGACAAAAGAACAGATTAAGAAACTCATTACTATCTTCCCTGAGGGACAGGTGGTTATCATCGTGGATGATAAGATTGTGGGCTGTGCACTCTCTATCATCGTTAACTATAATATGGTGAAGGGCGACCATACCTATGCTCAGGTTACGGGTAATGAAACCTTCAATACCCACGATCCTAAAGGAAATATCCTTTACGGCATCGAGGTGTTTATCCACCCAGACTATCGTGGCTTGCGATTGGCTCGCCGTATGTATGAGTATCGCAAGGAACTCTGCGAGAAGCTCAACCTGAAGGCTATCATGTTTGGAGGTCGTATTCCAAACTATCATAAGTATGCCGACAAGATGCGCCCTAAGGAGTATATCGAGCACGTAAGAAACCGCGAAATCTATGACCCGGTTCTTACCTTCCAGCTCTCTAACGATTTCCACGTGCGCCGCGTCATCCGTAACTATCTTCCTAGTGATGAGGAGAGCGAACACTGCGCCACTCTGCTGCAGTGGGATAACATCTACTATCAGCCACCTACGGATTCCTATGTAGATAGAAAGCCAACCGTGCGAATCGGTCTGGTACAGTGGCAGATGCGTCCATACGCTTCGGTGGACGACCTCTTTGAGCAGGTGGAGTTCTTCGTGGATTCCGTGAGCGATTACAAGAGCGATTTCATCCTCTTCCCTGAGTATTTCAATGCGCCATTGATGGCGAGATTCAACGATTTGGGTGAGGCACAGAGCATCCGCAAGATGGCTCAATATACCGAAGAGATTCGTGACCGCTTCCGCGAGTTGGCCATCAGTTACAACATCAATATCATCACGGGTAGTATGCCTTATCTCAAGGGCGACTCCCTCTATAACGTGGGCTTCCTGTGCCGTAGAGATGGTAGCGTGGATATGTATGAGAAGATTCACGTAACGCCAGATGAGCAGAAGTGCTGGGGATTGAGCGGCGGTAGCCATATCCAGACTTTCGATACCGATTGCGGTAAGATTGGTATCGTGATCTGCTATGACGTGGAGTTCCCTGAGTTGTCAAGATTAATGGCGGAGGATGGCATGCAGATTCTCTTCGTTCCGTTCATGACCGACACGCAAAATGCTTACTCCCGAGTAAGAGTCTGTGCCCAGGCACGTGCCATCGAGAATGAGTGCTATGTAGCCATTGCTGGTAGTGTGGGCAACTTGCCTCGTGTTCACAACATGGATATCCAGTATGCCCAGAGTGCTGTGTTCACCCCTTGCGACTTCGCCTTCCCTAACGACGGCAAGCGTTCGGAGGCAACACCGAATACCGAGATGATTCTCGTTTCAGATGTAGATTTGAACCTTCTGAACGAGCTTCATACCTATGGTGCTGTAAGAAATCTTCGCGATCGCCGCAAGGATCTTTATGACTTGAAGCAGAAAAAGTAAGTTAAGTGAAGAACGAAGAGTGAAGAATTCAATTGTATTGATACATAGATATATAGATATATAAAGAATGTATAAGATAGATATCTCGGAGCGCACGCTCCACTTCAAGCAGCCGGCAGGCACGTCTCGTGGCGTATATACCACGAGACACAGTTATTATCTCACCCTTACATCGGATGAATTGCCGGGAGTAGAAGGAGTGGGTGAGTGTGCTACGCTCCCAGATCTCAGTTGCGATGCCAAACCGGAATATGCTGTCACCCTTAGGCAGGTGTGCCAGATGGTGGAGCAGATGGGACGCATCCCTTACGATATGATTCGTGCTTACCCAAGTATCACCTTCGGATTGGAAACCGCCTTCGCATCGCTTTTCGATGCAGCCAGAAAGCAGGGCTTGCCTATCTCTGTTCCTGCAGGAATGGAGAACCTGACAGATCTTTTCGACTCTCCTTTCGGTAGGGGAGAAGAGGGCATCACCATCAATGGACTGGTATGGATGGGTACTTACGAGGAAATGCTGGCACGATTGGAGGAGAAACTCCAGGCGGGTTTCCATTGCGTGAAACTGAAGATTGGTGCCATCGATTTCTTCAAGGAGCTCGACCTCATCAAGCGTATTCGTGATGTCTATACCCAGCAACAGGTGGAGTTGCGAGTGGATGCAAATGGTGGTTTTCTGCCAGAGAATGCCATGAGCCAGTTGGAGGCTTTGGCTAAGTATGATATCCATTCCATCGAGCAGCCTATCAAGCAGCATCAGTGGCCTAAGATGGCTCAGCTCTGTAGAGAAACTCCGCTCCCTATCGCCCTGGATGAGGAGTTGATTGGTGTGAATGTCAGGAGTATGAAAGAGGCTCTGCTCGATACCATTCGTCCGCAATATATCATCTTGAAACCTTCGCTCCATGGGGGTATCTATGGTTGCAATGAGTGGATTCAGTTGGCTAACCAGCGAGGTATCGGCAGTTGGATTACCTCGGCATTGGAGAGCAACATCGGTCTTCATGCCATTGCCCATTATGCTGCCAAGGTATATGGTCCGAATGTCGAGATGCCGCAGGGGTTGGGCACCGGTCAGCTCTTTACTGATAACATCCCAATGCCATTGGAAATCCGGGGAGATAAATTATTTGTTGTAAAATGACTTTAGAAGATTTCTATTCTGAATGGAATAACGATAGCGACACGGTGCTGGTGCATACCAGTGGCTCCACGGGAAAGCCCAAGCCGATGATGGTGGAGAAGAAGCGAATGCTCAACTCAGCCCGCATTACTTGTGATTTCCTGGGTTTGAAGCCTGGTGATAGCGCTCTGCTCTGTATGTCGCTTGATTATATCGCAGGTAAGATGGTGGTGGTGCGCAGTATCGAGCGCCATCTCCATCTTATTTCTGTTTCTCCAAGTGGCCATCCGCTGAAGGATATAAACGGGGAAATTACTTTTGCTGCCATGGTTCCGATGCAGGTGTATAATACCCTGCAGGTTCCTGAGGAGCGGGAGCGACTCACGCATATCCGCCATCTGATTATCGGAGGTGGAGCCATCGATGCATCTTTAGAAAAAGAACTCCGTTCGCTTCCTGGCAATATTGCCATCTGGAGCACTTACGGCATGACCGAAACCTTATCTCATATCGCCTTGCGAAGAATCAATGGCGCTGAGGCTAGCGAATGGTATCAGCCTTTCGATAGTGTGAAAATCAGTCAGACCGATGAAGGCTGTCTCGTCATCGATGCTCCTCTGGTTTGTGCCGAAACCCTGGTAACGAATGATATTGTGGAAATAGAACCCTATATATATAATAAGGTGGAAAACCATGAAGAGGTGGAAAATCATAATAAGGTGGAAAAACTTCGTTTCCGAATCAAGGGCAGAAAGGATAATGTAATCTGCAGCGGTGGTATCAAGATTCAGATAGAAGAAGTGGAGGCTCTCTTGAAGCCTCATCTTGAAAAGCCTTTCATGATAGCCAAGAAGAAAGATGAGAAGTTTGGAGAAATCGCCGTTCTCCTGACAGAGGATGAGGATCTCAAAAAAGTAGAGGCGACTATCCGCCGCCTCTTATCTGGTAAATCAGATGATTCAAATAAATCATCTGAATCTGCAAATCATAAATACTGGATTCCAAGGGAATACCTTCATGTAGATCATCTTCCGCTTACCGAAACCGGAAAGCCGAAGCGATCTATCCTTCTCTGAAGAAATCGAGTGCTTCCTTGATTTCCTCAACGGTAGCCGTCTGGTTGATGCGGATATCTCCGATGCCTCCCATCATGGTGAAGTTGATGATATCATTCTGGTTCTTCTTGTCGTGATGCATCAGCTCAATCAGCTCGTCGTAGTCATCGCAGGTGATGTTCAGCGTACCGTAGTTTTCCTTGATGAAGTTCACGGTCTGTCGCATCTTCTCGGTAGGGAATCCCGTTTTGATGACACTGAGGTAAAGTTCTGGAATCAAACCGAATGCCACGGCGTAGCCATGGAGGATAGGCTTGCGCTTCAATGCCCAGCTCTCGAAGGCATGACCGAAGGTGTGACCCAGGTTCAGTGCCTTGCGGATGCCCTTCTCATGAGGGTCCTGTTCCACGATGCGCTCCTTCACCTTCACGCTGTCGCCCACCATGCGCTGCAATTGCTTCAGGTCGGGGTTGGCAAGGTCGAAGCTCACCAGTTCTTCCCACATTGCCTCGGTAGAAATCAAACCGTGCTTCAGCATCTCGGCATAGCCCGAACAGATGTTCTCGGCATCCAGAGTCTTCAGGAACTCGGTGTCGAGAATCACGAACTTGGAGTCGTTGAAAACGCCCACTTCGTTCTTCAGTCCGCCGAAGTTGATACCGGTCTTTCCGCCCACCGAAGCATCCACCATGGCAAGCAGGGTGGTAGGGATATTGATGAAGTTGATGCCACGCTTAAAGGTGCTGGCAGCGAAACCTCCCAGGTCGGTCACCATGCCGCCTCCCAGGTTAATCATGCAAGAGTGACGGGAAGCGCCACCCTCCTGCAATCCTTTCCAAACCATCATGAGGCTCTCGATGTCCTTGTGGCTGTCGGTTGCCGGAATCGTAATCACCTGTGCTTCCTTCATGCAGTAGAATTTCTTCAGCAGCGGGAGGCACTCTTTCTGGGTAGTGGTATCAGTAAGAACAAACAGCTTGTCGTGCTCACATTCGGCAAGGGCGCTCACCAGTTCGCCTTCTAGATGGGTTGATATGATAACTCTCTGATTCATAACATATAAACATTTTAAAGGTCATTATTTATGAGCCATCTTTGGCTGGCTCATCTCAAATTATGTTGCAAAGGTACGTTAAATAAGAGACAAAACAAAATAAAAATGCAATTTTTTAACGATAAAAGTTTAAACCTTGTTATATTTCGTGCGTCAAAATAGGCAGTTGTAAAATGCATAGAATAAAAATAATAATATTAAATAAATGATGAAACGAACAATTCTGACGATGCTCCTGGCTATCTTCGCCATGGCATCCTTTGCTCAGGAACGCCTGATAAGCGGTGCGATTATCGACCGCGATACTAAGGATCCCGTGGAGCAAGTAACGATTCAGTTGCTCAAGGCCGACAGCACCTATGTGTCGGGTGCCATTAGCAACGAGAAGGGACTCTTCCATCTCAATGCACCTGCCAATGGCAAGTATTTACTAAAGATTTCGAGTGTGGGTTACAAGACTACCGTGAAGCGTGTGCAGATTGCCGATGATAAGAATCTGGCAATGGGCAATGTGGTTCTCGGTGCAGATGCCATCATGCTGAAGGGTGCCGTGGTTACTGCCATGGCGCAGAAGGTGAACCTGAAGGAGGATACCTTCGTCTATAATTCGGCGGCTTACCGCACACCGGAAGGTTCGGTGGTTGAGGAGCTGGTGAAGCGCCTGCCGGGTGCTGAGGTCAGCGACGACGGTACCATCAAGATCAATGGTAAGGAAGTGAAGAAGATTCTCGTGGATGGCAAGGAGTTTATGACGGGCGATACCAAGACTGCCCTGAAGAACCTGCCTACCAGCATCATCGACAAGATCAAGGCCTACGATGAGAAGAGTGATCTTTCTAAGGTAACCGGTATTGATGATGGCGAGGAGCAGACCGTGCTCGACTTCGGTGTGAAGAAGGGTATGAACAAGGGTATGATTTCCAATATCGACCTGGGTGTGGGCAACAAGAGCCGCTACAATATGCGTGGCATGGGTGCTTATTTCAATGATAACAACCGATTCATGCTCTTTGCCAATGCCAACAATACCAGCGACCGTGGATTCGGTGGTGGTCCTGGCAGAGGATTCTGGGGCGGTGCCAATGGCTTGAATGCCAGCAAGATGATAGCTGCCAACTATAACTATGAGTTGAAGAACAAGTTCAAGTTCAATACTTCCCTCCGCTGGAACCACAGCGATGGCGATGTATGGAGTAGTCGTTCCAGCGAGAACTTCATGGGTAGCAGCAGTTCTTTCAGCAATAGTCTGAGCCAGAGTTTCTCCCGCAGCAACAGTTGGAATGGTAACATCCGATTGGAGTGGATGCCTGATACGATGACCAACATCCTCTTCCGTCCTTCCATCTCCTGGAGCACCAGCGATGGTTTGAGCGGCAGCCAGTCGGCATCTTACAACAAGGATCCTTACACCATCACCACCAAAGACCCTCTTTCTGAGGAAGGTATTGAGGAGTTGGACAAGGCTGAGGCTATGGTGAACAGACAGTTGACCAATGGCATCACTTATTCTGATAACAACAATATCCGTGGCATGTTGCAGGTAAACCGCAAGTTGGGCAACAAGGGACGTAACATCACCTTCCGTGTGGATGCCAAATATACGGATAAGGACAGCAAGAGCATCTCGCTCAACAATGCCAAGCTCTATCTTGTACAGACAGCGGAGGGTAAGGATTCTACTTATCAGACCAACCGCTACAACCTGACTCCTTCAAAGGATTACAGTTATGCGGGACAGTTGACCTATAGTGAGCCACTCTGGAAGGCAACCTTCCTGCAGTTCAGCTATAAGTTTACTTACAGCTACTCCAAGAGCGACCGCAACACCTACGATTTCAGCAAGTATGCCATGACAGGCGACCATGAGTATCGTGGTTGGGATAGTTATCTGAATCCGTTTGCCGGTCAACTCAATGACTATAGGGATAATGAGTTGAGCCGTTTCTCTGAGTATCGCAACTATAACCATGATATCCAGGTGATGATGCGATTCATCCGTAAGAAGTATAATCTGAACTTCGGTGTGATGGTTCAGCCTCAGCAGTCGAAGTATATCCAGGATTATCAGGGCGTGCATGTAGATACCGTTCGCAACGTGACGAATATCAGTCCAACCCTCGATTTCCGTTATCGCTTCTCAAAGATGAGCAACCTGCGTGTGAACTATCGTGGTACCACATCTCAGCCAAGCATCTCGCAGTTGCTTGATATCACAGATAACAGCGACCCGCTGAATATCTCGAAGGGTAACCCTGGCTTGAAGCCTTCGTTCACCCAGAACTTCCGATTGTTCTACAACAACTTCGTGCAGAACCACAACAAGGGAGTCATGACCTTCATCAACTTCTCTACCACCAACAATAGCATCAGCAACAAGGTGACCTACGATGAGAAGACTGGTGGAAGAATCACCCGTCCGGAGAATATCAATGGCAACTGGAATGTGATGGGAGCCTTCATGTTCAACTGCTCTATCGACAGTGCCGGTGTATGGAACGTGAATACCGACACCAACTTGGGTTACAACAACTACGTGAGCTATCTGAGTCTCGACAAACAGTCTGATTCCCAGAAGAATACCACCAGAAGTACTACTTGGAGAGAGCGCCTCTCATTCAGTTATCGCAACGACTGGTTGGAGCTTTCGCTTGATGGAACATTGAATTACAACCATGCCAAGAACAAGTTGCAGCCTAACAGCAACCTCGATACCTGGCAGTTCTCTTATGGTCCTAGCATGACGCTTACAGCTCCTTGGGGAACCAGCTTGAACTCAAGCCTCTCTATCAGCAGTCGCCGTGGCTATAATGACAGCAGTATGAATACTGATGAGTATGTATGGAATGCTCAGCTCTCTCAGGGCTTCCTGAAGGGCAAGCCATTGACCATCATGCTTCAATTCTACGATATCCTTCGTCAGCAGAGCACTTTCTCCCGTGCCATTTCTGCTACATCCCGTACGGATACGGAGTATAATGCCATCAACAGCTATGCGATGCTTCATGTGGTATATCGCTTGAATCTCTTCGGAGGCAAGCAGGCACGTCAGGGTGGTCCTGGTGATGGTCCTGGCGGTCCTGGCGGTCGTCCTGATTTCCGTGGTCGTCCATTCGGTGGCGGTCATCCAGGCGGAAGAATGTTCTAAATGAAAATCAAATAGGTAGACAATCAAATAGGTATGATAAAAAGAAATCCCCGCTCTTCGTTATGAGGAGCGGGGATTGTTTTATTTGGGATTACTAAAAGTTCATTGATTAGAGGGAGAACTTGTAACCCAATGTAAGCTGGAATACAGAGTTGCAACCAGCATCGTCAAAGTCAGAAACCTTTGTTACGCCAATATTGTAACGAGCATCTAAGCAAACGTTCATATACTCGTAAGAGATGCCTACAGGAACAGAGAAATCAAAAGACTTTACTTCTGCTCCGTTTGGTGCATATTTATCGTAATCTACAGTAACGCCATCAACACTAACCTTGTTGCTAAGATTAAATGCTGGCTGGATACCTGCCTTTAAAGCAAGACCTGGAGCCACATAAACGTTGGCAAGAATTGGAATATTAAGATAATCCATCTTCATCTTTGCATCGGTGTCTTTTACCTTTGCACCCTGCATAGAGTAGAGAAGACCACCGCTGATACCAAACATTGGTGATACATGATACTCCAACTCTGCACCTCCAACGAAGCCTGCTTTGTATTCTGCATCATCCTCTGTAAGAGATGAAACGTTCAAACCGACCTTAGGCTGAATTGTAACATCGCCTGCATTGTACTGTGCGAAAGCACCTACTGAAGACAGCACCATAGCTGCCATAACAAATAATTTCTTCATAATCTCTAAATTATAAAATTAATAGTATGTTAATACTCACGATAGAGTAAGATGGTAATCAGCTTATACTCTGATACCATAAATAACTGGTTGCAAAGATATAGGTTTTCTCTATGCGCTCCAAATTTTTTAAGCTTTATTTTCCATCATATTGCAATATATAGCATATTTGTTCCTATATCGTATGTTTTTAGAAATAATTCTCCTCTTTTTCTTGCATTGTATCATAAAAAGTTGTATCTTTGCAGAGAAAAAAGTATAGCGTATGGGATTGGAATTTGGAAAATGGTTAATGGACGTTGCCAAATATATACTGACGGCGCTCTTGCTTGCGACTTTCCTGGGGGATATGAATTCCGCAGCTACTATTATAGCCTCTATAGTTTTGATGTTAGGAATGCTTGGCATCGGATTGTGGCTGGTTAAGAAATCAAGTAATAATAATAAAAAGAAAGGAAAATAAATATGGATACTCATGAACTTAATACTTGGCTTATATTAGGAACCCTTTTCTTACTTTGTTTGGTAGGATTAGGAATAGGTATCTATGATACAAAGAAGCAAAAGAAAGAAAAAAGCCTTTCGGCTTAAAGGAAAATAATTATGACTACACAAGAAATTAATTTCGCAATGATTTGTGGAGCACTCATCCTGATTTGTCTTTTTGCTGTCGGGTTGATTATTCACGAAAAAAGCCAGCAAAAGAAGAATGCTCAATGGGAATAAAAAAATCCCCTATACAGTATAAAAAATGTATAGGGGATTCTTTTATTCTTCATCCTCGTCCCAGCCTTCTTCGTCAAATCCAAACATGGCTGGATCTACGAAGGCGTCCAGGGCTCGGCGTTCCTTCTTGGTTGGGCGACCAGTGCCTCTTGCTCTATCTACGAATCCGCTGATGCGACTCATCTCCAGCAATTCATATTGCTTAGGATCCGTCACGTTCTTATAGACTCCGAAAAGCATTTTGGCTCCTACACGCTGCTCTATGCAATCAAGCACCTCGAAAGAGTAGGTGATAGGGGCTTTCTTCACGCTCACCACATCGCCACGCTTGATGATGAAGGAAGGCTTTCTCGTTACGCCTCCCACCATGACGCGGCCATTCTTACAGGCATCGGCAGCAATGCTGCGGGTCTTGTAAATGCGGGCAGCCCAAAGCCACTTGTCTATTCGTGCTGATTCTTTCATGATTATTTCTTTCCTAGCTTATTGTATTGGTTCATGGTGATGTCGATACCAGCCAATACGAAGCTCTTGATAATCTCCACACCCAGGTCGATGGCAGGCTGAAGCTGTTTCATGTCTTCCTCAGTGTATTTACCCAGCACCCAGTCTATCTGTCCGCCACGTGGATAATCGTTGCCGATACCCATGCGCAGGCGGGCATAGTTCTGACCGATAAGCTGCTGGATATGACCCAGTCCGTTGTGACCACCGTTGCTTCCGTTAGCCTTCAGGCGGAAGGCACCCAGGGGCAGGGCAAGCTCATCGCTGATTACCAGGAGTCGGCTCTGGTCAATCTTTTCCTGATTCAGCCAATATCTCACGGCATTACCACTCAGGTTCATGAAGGTGGTAGGCTTCAGCAGGATAATCTTTCTTCCCTTGAGCGTGGTCTCGGCAATGAAGCCATATCGCTTATCCTCAAAATGAATATTGGACGCTTTAGCAAAAGCGTCCAATACCATAAATCCTGTGTTGTGCCTGGTATCAGCGTATTCGTCGCCAGGATTACCAAGCCCACAAATCAAATATTTATCCAATGTTTGATAATGCTTTACTCAGGTTCGTAAAATCTTTGATGACTATCGATTAAGCCTCCTCAGCAGCAGCCTGTGCAGCGAGCTGAGCGTTACGTGTCATCTTGATAGAGCAAACTACAACAGCCTTGCTTGTAGCCAACTCGAGACCCTCGAATGAGAGGTCACCTACCTTGATGCTCTTACCAATCTTCAACTCTGTAACATCTACATCGAGGTGCTCAGGAATCTGCTGGTATGGAGCAGTAACGTTGATCTTACGGATAGAGAGGTTCATACGACCACCATCACGTACACCCTGTGCAAGACCTACCAACTTCACTGGAATACCGATAGTGATAGGCTTCTGATCGTTCACCTCGTAGAAGTCAACGTGCAGAGGAGCGTCTGTTGTTGGGTGGAACTGAATCTCCTTCATGATAGCTGTACGGCTCTCACCATCGATGATGAGGTTGATAACATATACATGAGGAGTGTAGATAATCTTACGCAACTCTGTGAATGGAACTGCGAATGACAAAGCCTCAGGAGCACCGTTAGCATCCTTCTTCTCACCATAAAGGTTACATGGGATAAAACCTTCCTTACGCAATGCCTTAGAAGCTTTCTTGCCAAGGTCTGTACGCTTCTGACCTGTTACATTAATCTCTTTCATTTTGTGTTACTCTAAATTAAGTTGTGAATAATAATTTTGCCTTAACTCGCCATCACACGGATTAGCTTTGTTTTAAGCATGCCCCGCGAGGTTTTCTCGCAAAGCGGGTGCAAAATTACTACTTTTATTTGAATTACGCAAATTTTAGCCCGATTTTTCTCACTCATGATGCGTTAAATATTTAAAAACGCTCTTCTAACCTTAAAAAAATAGAAAAGATTACCCGTTTTCTTGCATATTATATATTAAATATGTAAATTTGCAGTGTTTTAGGTAAATATATAAATAAATCTTTTAAATTATTAGAGAATGATTAATAGGGATTTGATAAGACGTAAGATTGTGCAGTTAACCTATGCATACTATCAGAACAGCAATCATAATATTGATAATGCTGAAAAGGAGCTCATGTTTGCTCTCTCAAAGTCGTATGATTTGTACAACTACATGTTGCAGCTCATGGTGGCTATCACCCAGGAGGCTCGCAAGCGTTATGACGTAGAGGTGGCACGAGCTCAGCGTGAGGGTACACCAGAGCCTTCTTCAAGAATGGCTTTCAACCGCTTCGCTACGCAGTTGGAGGAGAACAAGATGCTCGTAGAATGGATTGATATCAAGAAGTCTTCGTGGGAAGAGGATATCGAGGTGGTCCGCAAGCTCTATACTGCCATCGTCTCTAGCGATCTCTATACCAGCTATATTGATGGTACCATGACAAAGGACCACGAGGAGGGAGAACTCGATGACTATGCATACGACCGTGAGTTCTGGCGCCGTGCCTACAAGGCTTTCATCATGAACAGCGATGACCTCGATGCCATGCTCGAAGAGAAGAGCCTCTATTGGAACGACGATAAGGACATCGTAGATACCTTCGTGCTGAAGACCATCAAGCGCTTCGACCCAGCCAACAAGGCAAACCAGGAGTTGCTCCCAGAGTATAAGGATGCAGAAGACCGCGACTTTGCACGCAAGCTCTTCCGTGCCACCCTGCTCAATTGCGAATCCTACCAGCGCTACATCAGCGATGCCTGCCGCAACTGGGATTTCGGACGCCTGGCTTACATGGATGTGGTAGTTATGCAGATTGCCATCGCCGAGATGATGACTTTCCCTGGCATCCCAGCCATCGTTACTATCAACGAGTATGTGGATCTTGCCAAGGCATACAGCACTCCTCGCAGCGGTGGTTATGTGAATGGTATGCTCGATAACATCGCCCGTTTCCTCAACTCTCGCGGTCTCATCCAGAAGGATATGCCAGAGCGCAAGAATAACAGAGGCGGTCAGCATCCTAATCATTCAAATCATCCTAATCGTCCAAATCAACCAAATAACCCACATTACGATAAGTAGTGTATATTATAATGTACGCGCGTACATTATATAGAGTGTATGATATATTGAATGATGTAGGGTATGATAGAGTGAATAGATAGATAAATAGATAATTCAACAAAATAATAACATCAAGACATGACAAATTTAGTATTGCAAGCAGCTGCTGGTGGTGGCAGCATGAGTTTCCTCATTATGATGGTAGCCATCTTCGCTATCATGTGGTTCTTCATGATTCGTCCTCAGCAGAAGAAGCAGAAAGAGATACGCAAGTTCCAGAACTCTCTCGCCGAGGGATCTAAGGTGGTTACTGGTGGTGGTGTTTATGGCACCGTAAAGCATGTAAACCTTGAGCAGAACACTGTAGATGTGGAGATTGCACGTGGCGTGGTCATCACTGTAGCCAAGGGCTATGTATTTGCCGATGCTGCCAGCCAGACTCCTAACGCATAAATAGGATTCACTAGGAACTCTCATGCGTAGTGTTCGGAACATATTGAAAGCTGTCAGAAACTTCCTGTTCAGTGGCCTGAATAAGGAGTTTCTGATTTTTTTGTTCTTTCTCGCTCTCAGCGGCGCCTTCTGGTTGTTGATGACGCTCAATGAGACCATGGAGAGAGAATTCAAGATTCCTATGCGCTTGTCCGGCGTGCCTAGAAATGCCGTGATAACGGGTGAACTTCCTGATACCGTGCGCGTTACGGTGAGGGATAAGGGATTCACGCTCGTTACCTACGATTTCCGTCCTCTCGTCTTCCGATTCAGCAACTATGCTGATGAGGATGAAGGCAAGGGAATGATACCGCTGACGGATGTGCAGAAGCAGGTGCTCTCGCAGATGTATGGTTCCAGTAAACTGCTGCAGGTAAAACCGGGTGCATTCGACTTCTATTTCACCTATGGAACTTCCAAGAAGGTGCCGGTGGTGTTCAGGGGTAAGATTACGACCAACAAGAGTTATTATCTGGCTCATACGGAATTCTATCCGTCTATGGTCACCGTGTATGCCAACAAGCAGCAGCTTGACAAGCTTCAGACGGTAGAGATAGAACCTTTCAATTACCGCAATCTTCAGGATACCATCCGCCAGGCGGTGAAGATCAGGAAGATTCGTGGCGTTAAAATCGTTCCGCCTACGGTTAGATTGTCGGTATATCCTGATGTGCTGACCGAAGAAGCTATCGAAGTGCCGATTACTGCCATCAATATGCCTCCGGGCATGGTGCTCAGAACCTTCCCTTCCAAGGTGACAGTGAGGTTTACCATCGGAGCCAGTCTCTTCCGTACCATCAAGCCAAACCTGTTTAAGGTGGTGGTAGATTACGAAGAGTTGGCAGCCAATCCGTCGGATAAATGCACCTTGCAGCTTCGCAGTGTGCCACGCTCCGTGAGCAAGGCATCGCTCGAAATAGATAGGGTGGATTATCTGCTGGAACAGCAATGATGGTTTATAGTTGATAGTTTATAATTGATAGTTTATAGTTGATAGTTTTTCTACTATGATGAAGATAGCTATAACGGGGGGCATAGGTAGCGGAAAGAGCTATGTGTGCAGAATCTTGGAGAAGCACGGCATCAGGGTTTACGACTGCGATGCCGGGGCTAAGCGGTTGATGAGGCAGGATGTTGACTTGCAGACCGGCTTGAAGAAGTTGGTAGGCGAGAAGGTGTATAGTGCTGATGGCATCTTGCAGAAGCCCGTGCTTGCCCAGTTTATCCTCACCGGTGAGGCCAACAAGCAGGCAGTGAATGATGTGGTGCATCCAGCCGTGGCGCGCGATTTCGAAAAGAGCGATTGCAGCTGGTTGGAGAGTGCCATCCTCTTTGATAGCGGTTTCTATCGTCGCACCCACTTCGACTTCGTGGTCTGTGTCACGGCTCCCATCCCCGTGCGTATCGAACGCATCATGCAGCGTGATCATATCTCGCAGCAGAAGGCGCAGCAATGGATAGATGCCGTGATGCCGCAGGAAGAACTCAAGGTCCGTTCTGATTTTGAAATCGTGAATGATGGGGTGAGGGATGTGGAAGAGCAGGTAGTGAATCTGCTGAATCATTTGAAATAAAAGAAATCATATAAAAAATAGAATAAAAAAAATGGAAACAATCCTTTCAATTGCAGGCAAGCCAGGCCTTTATAAACTGGTTTCAAGAGGTAACAGAACTCTTATCGTTGAGACTCTCGACGAGACTCACAAGCGTGTGCCAGCTTTCGCAACAGACCGCGTTACAAGTCTTGGCGACATCGCTATGTATACTGATGCAGACGAGGTTCCATTGTGGGAGGTTCTCGACAGCGTAAGCAAGAAGGAAGAGGGCAAGCCTAGCACCTTCAACTACAAGAAGGCTCCAGCTGCTGAGCTCCACGATTACTTCGCTGAGGTTCTTCCTAACTACGACCGCGACCGTGTACACGACAGCGATATCAAGAAGCTCCTCCAGTGGTACAACATCCTCGCTAAGTACGGCATCACCGATTTCAAGGCTACTCTCGCTCCAACAGAGGGTGAGAATGTAGATGATCGTGCTGAGCAGGTTGCTGAGTAAGAATCATTGATCAGTTAAAATATAAAAAGAGGGTGTGTCATAAATCCATGGCACACCCTCTAATTCTTTATTTCTTTTCAATCTTTTTCAATTCCTTCTCAAATCTTCTTCGATACATTTCGCCCGCTATGGTCAAACCAAACGGGAAGGCTATCCAGATGCCCAGAATGCCCATGCCGAATGGGAAACCGAGGGTATAGCCCAAAGGCAATGAGATAACGAAATAGGCGATGAAGGCATAGAGCACCATCGGCTTTACGCAGGCGATGCCTCGCAGCGCATTGGCAAAGGTATACTGCAGGCCGTCGCCAAACTGATACACCATCATCAGGATAATCAATACCGCCACATAAGCCTGAACCTCAGCATTGTCGTTAAACCATCCGCCTATCTGGTGGCGGAGTAAGAGCACCGGCAAACCCATGCACAGCGAGAACAGCAGGTTCAGTCGGAATCCGTCGTAGGCATTGCGGCGCACCGCAACATAGTCTTTCTGTCCCATAAAGTGGCTCACGCGGATAGCCATCGCTGCCGCCATACCCGAAAGCACCAGATAGAACAGCTGCGAAATGGTAATCATCACCTGGTGAGCCGCCAGCGGAATGGTGCCCAGCCAGCCCACCATCACGCAACTCAGCGTAAAGGCAGCCGATTCCATGCCCAACTGCAATGCCACAGGCCATCCCAACCGGTTCATCTCCTTGAAATCCACCTTGTTGATTTCACTATGAATGATATTGTGTCTGTATTCAGCGAATTTCCTGCATACCATCACCATGCCAACCATCGCCGTTGCCATGAGGATGCGGCTTACTAGGGTAGAGATGCCCGCTCCGAGCAAACCCAGCTCCGGGAATCCCGCAACACCGTAAATCAAAACCCAGTTGCCCAGGATGTTGACCACGTTTCCGCCAATCATTGCCCACATCGCCACCTTGGTCTGTCCGATACCATCCAGAAATTGCTTCATCGTGAAGAAGATGCCCATGAAGAGCACCGATGCCAGATTCACCAGAAAGTAGGGGCGGATGAGTGTGAGCAGTTCCTCCGGCTGTCCGATGTGCCCCAGGTTGAAATAGAGCAGAATGAGAACTAGGGTGAAGAGAATGCCCGTAATCATGTTGGCAAAGAAGGAGTTGCGCACCTTTTGTCCGATGCAGTCTGTGTGTTCCTCTCCGTAAAGCCTGCCGATGATAGGGGTGAGTCCGTAGGTGAATCCCATGTAGGATACGAATACGAGACCGAAGATATTGTTCACCAGTCCGGCAGCCGCCAGTTCGGGCGTACTGTGATGACCGATCATCAGCGTGTCGGCGAATCCCAGGATGATGGTACCCAGCTGTCCGATGATGATAGGAATACCGATGGAAAGCAGTTCCCTGTAGTGATGTTTATTGTGGCTTGTAATTGATGTCGTATGAGTCTTCATTACTTGGTTGTTTATTTTTTTACTATTACCGATTATTATTATATGATTATGATTTCTCTTTCGTCTTTGAATCGGCAAAGTTACTGCTTTTTTATGAGAACTCCAAATAATCTTCTGAAAATTGTTGGTGATTATTCCACGATTATGGATATTAATTATAAGGATGTTTCTTCTTGGGTTCAAGAATATATCTTTCGGGGTTTAAGTATGTCTCTTTCTGGGTTCAAAAAGGTATCTTTTGGGGTTCGAGAAGGTATCTTCTTGACTGTTGTGACTAGGCTCAGCAGACCTGCTGAGCCTAGTCGGCAGGTCTGCTGACTACAGTCAGTACGTCTGCTGAGCCTAGTGGCAACACCTTTAAAGCGTACAACTACAACCTGAATTGTCGTACGAGTATATACCCTTTAGTTGTACGACTATACACCTTTTGGTTGTACGACCATACATCTTTTAGTTGTACATCTGTATACCACTTAGTTGTACGACTATCTTTGTGTGAAATAAATAGACATTCTGTAGCCCTCTGTGCGGTTTCTCGATGAACGCTTGGTGAGGCAAAAAGCGTTACGTTACGGTTGTGACAGTTTTTCTCTCACCCCTCTTTCTTTCGTTATATAGAAGGAACTTATATATTATATATATATAAGTTATTATATACTACTTACAGATTGAAACTTGCAAAAAACGGGGTACCCCCTTCGAAAAAAAACTGTCACAACTGTAACTGTAACGTTTTTGAGCTAAATGAGGGCAAAAACGCACTAAGCTTTCCTGGTATCAACTCATAGAGTTCCTGATATCAACTCATAGAGTTCCAGATATCATCTCATTGAGTTCCTGATATCAACTCATAGTTTTCTCACCCAAAGATCTATGAGTTTTTATTTTTAACTGAATCCGCCACAAATGTTAATTCTGTTTAACAGAACTGTGCAGGGTGTTTTTTGGTGGTATCCGAGAAAAGTAGTACCTTTGCACCGTCATTCAGAGAAATCGTCCCCCTCTGATTTTTTAGAAAGCCAAGAGTTACTTGCCATTCCTTCATTGCTCGCTACTCACTACACACTACACACTACTCGCTACTCACTACACACTACTCACTACACACTACTCACTACTCACTAAAAAATGGACAGGGAACATTAAGTATCGTAAAGTAAAGTGCACTCCAGGGAATGGTAAGAACGCAGGTAAGTAACTTTTGTATGACCACAGCCATTAGTACATCGCTCGGAGTAATGAGCTGCATGTGAGTTAAGGAAAAGTAATGAAAGCAAGCAAAAGAGTTAGGTTAGGTCTAGCAATGCTGCGTTTCGCAGCGTCGCTAGACCTAACTCTTTTTTCGCTGCTATCATTATTCTCAAGACACAGCCAATCGTGACAAGCACAATCAAGCATTTTTAGCAACACCATATTTTATGGTGTTGCTAGACTTAAAGCGTTGATAATCAGTGATGTATATAGTTGCTTAGCCTTTGTCGTACGAGAATATACCTCTTAATGTTACACTAAATTCTCTATTCATATTCGAATTTCTCTACATATTCAACATTAAGTTCTTCTGCAAGAATTTTGTTTTGAGAAGAGAATTCTCCTGCTGTCACCAAAAGTATTTCAATGTCATAGTTCTTACATTCTATGTTCTTCAGTGCATCCATTACAGCATAGTATTTTACACACTGAAAGATACCACGAGTAATGTCTTGGTCGGGAGAAATGCTTGGCTTAACCTCTATCGCAACGTGTGTGCCATCTGAAAGTTCAAAGTAAACATCAAGTCTATCTCCTGAAGGTAAGATATGTTCTGTCTCAGCAAAAGTGTGTCTAGCAATACCGTATTTCACGGTATTGCTAGACATAACACCATGTTTTATGGTGTTATGTCATTTAATGTCTTGATAATCAATGATATAAGTTGTTGGCTGCTATGCGCATTTTTAGAGTTACCTACTAACTCTCTTTAAGTTTTGATGTATAGGACTAAAAAAGAGTATATAGCTGTAAACCAGAGTGTTAATCCACATGATGCAGCGAAACGCTGCGTATGGGTAGAGACAGTGAGCTGTTCTGGTTCTGCCAGTTAACTGTTCTACGTCAACAGTAAATTAGCCAGACCTACCTATTCTAGTGACCCTGTGAAACGCAGGGTCACTAGACTTAAATTGTTGATAGCCAGTAATATATACTTTTAATCGCTTAGGATATACTCGTACTAAAAGCGTTACATTACAGTTGTGACAGTTTTTATTTAGGCCTCCTATTACAATATATGTTAGCATTCCTAATAGCTGTGTATAGCCAATATTTTGAAAAAAATATGAGAAAAGTAACGTAAGTGGAATCTTTTTTGTACTTTTGCATTTGAAACAAAATACAAGGCTTATGAAATCGAGATTCTTAACAAATTATACAGAGACAACCTTCTTGTCAACCATTCAGATGAACTTGCGTCGCTGCAAGGCATTTGATTTCTCGGTCAGCTTTATCAAGAAAGCCGGCTTGGTACTCCTGTCTAAGGACATCAAGGCTGCTGTAGAACGTGGAGCCAAAGGAAGAATTATCACTTCTACCTATCAGAACTTCACGGATGTGGAATCTTTGAACTTTTTCATGGGCCTAACCCGGTATCCCAATTTTGAATGCCATCTGGATGACGAATGCTTCCACGATGAGAAAAACTATTCAACCAATGGATTCCACTCCAAGGGCTATCTCTTCGAGATGGAAGATGGAATCGAGATGGTTGTTGGGTCATCTAATATCACCCGCTATGCTTTGTTGAAAAACATAGAGTGGGATTTGGTTGTAAACTGCGACCGTGATACCGAGGCTTATCTTGATGCAATGAATGAGTTTGAAAATCTTTGGAACCAGACTTATGAATTATCACAGGATAGGATCAAAGATTACTCTACAAAACTCAGTTTTGCGATAGAGCGTTGGGATATGGATTACGATATGGCGAATTCCGATATCAAGCCTAACTATATGCAGCGTAAAGCACTTCGTGAATTGAATCGTTACCGTGCCATCGGACAGGAGAGGGCTTTGGTGATTTCTGCTACAGGTTCCGGAAAGACATATCTGGCAGCATTTGATGCGCTCAATTTCAACCCAGACAGATTACTCTATATTGTGCACGAGGGTTCTATCTTGAAGAAATCCTTAGAGACATTCCAAAAGGTATTTGGTGGCTCTAAAACTTGCGGCTTGTATAATGCGGAAGCAAAGGAAACAGAAGAAGATTTTCTGTTTTCTACCAATGTATCTATGTGTCGCTCACTCGAACTCTTTGATAAGAAGGAATTCGATTATATCATCATCGATGAGTGTCATCATGCTGTTGCGGACAGTTATCGGAAAATCATCGACTATTTTGAGCCAGAGTTCCTGCTGGGTTTGACAGCTACCGAGAACCGTATGGATAATCAGGATGTAGTAGAGATTTTCGGCAATAATATCCCATACGAGTTGCGACTTCGTGATGCCATCATCAATGATCTGATTGTGCCATTCCATTATTTCGGCATTCGTGACGAACTGGTTGATTATGGCTTGACAGCTTCAGGAGAACGCCGTTTGATTTCGCAGATTTCTACACCGGAAAATTGTGAGTTTATCCATCAACAGATAGAGAAACATCGTATGGAAGGACAGAAACTGAAGGCTCTGGCTTTCTGTAGAAACATCCAGCATGCTAGAATGATGGCTGATAATCTGGGTGATTATTATCATACAGCTTTCTTGAGTGGTAAGAACAAGACCGGTGAACGTATTCGTGCCTACAATGATTTGCAAGATGAAAACCGGGATTTGGAAATCCTGTTTGCTGTAGATATTCTGAACGAGGGTGTGGATATTCCTGGTGTCAACATGGTGCTTTTCCTGCGTCCAACGGAATCGAGTACTATCTTCTTACAGCAATTGGGTCGAGGCCTTCGTAAGTATGCCAACAAGCCTTATGTTACGATACTCGATTTCATCGGCAATAGCTACAAGCGTAGCGTTCATATAGCCTTGGCGCTTGGTAGTCTTTCCCGCAATTCCATCTTGGAAAAGAAACTCTTGAAGTTTATGGTAAGGAATGATTTCAAGAGTTTGGGTCTGGATGATTATGGCGTTGAGATACACATCGATGACCTTTCTAAGGAAGAAATCATCGACAAGATAGAGAGTGAGAATTTTAATCGCATCAACTATCTGAAGATGGATTATCAGAATTTCAAGGCATATCTGAAGACTCCGTCTTATCCATCGCACATGGATTATATGAATAGTGATTATGCTCCTAATCTCTTGAAATTCATGAAGATAAAGATTGGTTCCAAGAAAACCAATTCTTATTATGGCTTCTTGAAGGGCATAGAGGAAGAGGATTTGCCGGTATTCTCAGAAGAGCAGATAGCTTGCATCAATTATCTTTCAAGTCTTTTGCCTTTGGTAAGAGAGCATGAGTATTTGGTAATCAAGAATTTACTGAACGGAGAGACTACGTTATCGCATATAGAAGCCAATATCCAGAAGGAAATTCCTGGTTTCAAGCATGAGCAACTGGAGCACGTTTTGCGATTCCTGGAAGATGGAAATGCGGTGAAGATAAAAGAGAGTGAAGTGCATTTGTGTGGTGAAAGAGAACAGGAATATGAGGCATATCTGCAAGATTTGCTCAACTATGGGCTGACGCAATATGAGGCAAGATATGCTGACACGAAAGAAGATTTTCTGTTGTGGCAGGATTATCGCCAGGACCAGGTGCTCTTGAAGATACTGGAGAATCCAAAGCACAATCAGTATGGCACTTACTATAAGAATGGCAATATGTATGTCTTTGCTGGTTTGAAGAAGGATGCCTCCCTGGATGATCATCTGAAATATAATGATAAGTTCTTGGCTCCGGATATTTTTCAGTGGGAAAGTATTGCCCATATTTCTGCCAAGGATGAGGCTTTGCAGCGGGCTGCCAAAAGGGTATTGGTATTTGTGAGAAAGGTGAGTGCCGAGAATGGTATCACTCTGCCATATACCTATATCGGAATAGGGCATTTGGAGAATCCAAGAAAGGATGCAACGACGAATGGTTCCATATTGTATGATATTCACATGGACAATCCGTTGCCGCAGGAATTGCAGGAGGATTTCCAGTGGATGGAGTAAATTATATTTTAGGAGAATAGACAATGAAACATTATAATGTAGTAGCAGCCGTGGTTTGCCATGATGGCAAGTACCTCTGCATGCAGAAAGGCAAGACGAAGTTTGAATATACCAGCTATAAATGGGAGTTTCCTGGTGGCAAGATAGAACCAGGTGAAACTCCTCAACAGGCGTTGGCTCGTGAGTTGATGGAGGAGATGGAGTATCCTGTAGAAGTAGGAGAAGAGTTGGTGACCGTGAATCACGAGTATCCCGATTTCTCAATAACCATGACTGCTTATCTGTGTACTCCAAAAGCTGAGGCTGATGGGTTCAAGAGAAGGGAGCATGCTGATAGCAAGTGGTGCAGCCAAGAAGAGCTGAAAGGACTCGACTGGGCTGCAGCGGATGTTGGGATAGTTAGAATTCTGCTATAAAATACTTGATGGCTGCTAACAAGTCATCGAGATTGTTCTTGATGACATCTAGCACTATTAGGACGAATAGACATGTTTTTATATCGCTATTACAAAGACTATTTGCAAGTCGTGTAGCAATTAATTTAAAATAAAGAATAGAAATGAGATTTGACATACATACATTGATAGGCGAGGCGACACCTTATTATTATATAGGTGACAAACAACGTGTCGCCTTCATCCGCATTGGAAACGAATCAGTTGTAGCAGACCGCATCCAATTGAGAAATCTTGTTCTTAAAGGAACTGGCAAGAACTACGACAGCCTTGCCGCACCATACCAACGCAGGCGCACTAATAGCAGATGACTCTCCTATCCGTCAATCAAGAATATTCTGTACAAGATGGAATGGGCTTGATATGACAAGTGGATTGGGCGAAGCTTTGGATGACGCAGAGTTTGAAGGAAGTGTCATTGGGCAATTGCAAGATGCCGTAGCATTTGTCAGAAATAACTCGCATAAGAAATGGTGGAAAGAAGCTACTTACAGAGAAGAACTTCCTGACTACCCTGAACGTGCCGTAACAGAAGTGATAAGTAACGCCATCATTCATCGCAATTATTTAGAACTTGGCAGTGAAATCCACATTGACATATATGATAATCGAATGGAAGTATATTCACCAGGTGGTATGATGGACGGAAGTCTTATCCAACATCTTGATCCGATGAACGTACCTTCCAAACGTCGTAATCCTCTCCTTGCAGATTTCTTCAATCGACTTGAATTGATGGAACGCAGAGGGAGTGGCATGAAGAAGATAGTCAAGGAATACAAACATTTTGAAAAGTTCCCTGGGTACAAAGCACCAGAATTCAAATCTAATTCTGGAGAATTTCATGTGACTCTATGGAATCTCAATTATGACGAGAAACAGTTCGCCAACGACTCAAAAGAGTTCGCCAACTCAGAAAAACAGTTCGCCAACGACTCAAAAGAGTTCGTTAACTCATCAAAACAGTTCGCCAACGACACAAAACAGTTCGCCAACGACACCAAAGAGTTCGCCAACGAAAAGAAAGAAACAGCCAAAGAAGTCAAGCAAAGAAAAGAGTTCGTGAAGGCTAAAAGAGCCATCTACAAACTTATCACTTCTAATCCAAAGGTGACAACTGCGCAAATAGCAGATAAACTAAACGTATCTACACGCCAGGTACAAAAATACCTCAAACGATTGATAGAACAAAATCTGATTGTGAAAGAAGGAAGTAGAATAAATGGTTCGTGGAAAATTCTCGATGAAGAATACACGGATTTCTTTGGACGCATATAAAATTGAGTACATTCGTAGATTTGGAATTAGAAAAATTACGGCTCAGGGGAGGTTGTCTATCCACGGACAATCTCCCCTGAGCCGATTTCTCGATAACCATGACAGCCTTTCTGTGTACGCCAAAAGACGATGCTAATGGGTTTAAGAGGCGTGAGCACGCTGATAGCAAGTGGTGCAGCAAAGAAGAACTGAAAGGGCTCGACTGGGCTGCAGCGGATGTAGGGATAGTGGAATATATCTTATAATACGCTAGTCAATCTTGCCGTTAGTTGATAAGGCAAATCCCTCTATATAGAATTTCTCCTTAACATCGTTTATGATAGCTTCTTTCTGCTCCTCGTTGGAGTCTTCTTTTTCGAACGCAAGTATCAGATAATCATTGGATTTCGTTGGCGAGAATATCTTGCCGATAAGCATCCTGAAATGCCTGTTGACGAATTCTTCTACTTGCGTATTTTCTTTCGGTGTGAGGCGATAGAAGTCGTATCTTTCGTCCAGCATCTTCTGGATTTCATCACGGAACATCTTGCGAACCCGGTTTTTCCAGGCGAATTTCTGGTGCTCGTTATGACGGGCATACAGAGATACTACATAGAGGAAGTTGACATCGTAGTGGAAGACGAGAAGGGTGTCGCGGTCGAACAGGCGGTCGTTGAAATGCTGGGTGTTGAAGCATTTCTTTTCCCTGTCGGTTGACGAAATCTGGTCTGAGAAAGAGAGATTCTCTGCCATCTTTGCACTGATGAAGAAGTTCGGAATGATGTTGTAGCCTTCCGTCAGGTCATCGCGAAGCTTGGGTACGTTGCCAAAATTACGCTTGTCGTATTGCAGTTCTTCATCGTCCTTATCGTCGTTCATAAAGAGGTTCAGGTTCCACTGGATGATGTTTCTGGCGTACGTAAACTGCTTATACACTGATTCTTTGCCGATGGAATGACCTAACTTGTAATACTTGCTGTCGCCGATGTAATAAACTGGCTCCTGATTTCTTGTTGTAATCAGGTTCTGGTAGCTGTACAGATGGTCTATGCGCTTGCCGTCAGCCTGTTCTTTCAGTCCGGCTGGAATGTTCTTCTCGCCTAGAAGTTCATCAATAATGGCCTCGAAAACGATATTGAAACTCTTAACCAGAAGATACTCCTTGCGTTCCTGCTGGATGTTCATGCGCTTGGCATTGTCAAAGAAATCATAGCATAACTGCCAGAGATATAATGCTTTATCAGAAAAGTATTTGTATTTTATCTGGAGGAGTCTGGTCTTTCCTAGTCCATCTAGATAAGTCTTGAAACGATAACCTGTGATTAACTGGAAGTTGCAGTTGATATGATTGGTGAAACCATATCTTTCGCTGATATAATTCAGGATAGAATAGAAAATAATCAGTAATTCTTCATCGAAGTTGATCTGCTTCTTCCTGTTGACAGGATTGGTATAAACAGGACTGTTTTTGCAGACAATGGCTCTTGTGGTGGATATGGTCTTAGACCAATGAATGCGGTTGTAACCAGAATGGATGTTCTTCAGGATGAAGAAGATGAAATCCTGGTTATGCTTGTTGAAGTCGATGAGAGCCAGCAGGATATCGAGGAATGTATTGTTGATTTGTCTGGTACTTTTGCCAAGACATGCTATTTTCTGGTGATAGACGATACCGTTTCTGGTGGTATTGTTGTAAACCTCGATGGTGCGGTAAATCCAGACGGAGAATTCATAGATAAAGTCTTTCTCGTGTTGAGAAAGAGGGTTATTCTGGTTCAGGTTGACGATGTTTTCTGGGGCGTATTTGCCAAAAACTCTTTCGCCTTCTGGTGTATCTTCCAGCAGCACCTTTGGCAAAATAAAGACACAATCGTTCAGTTGGGTATTGTAGTAATACCCAAC
>CAKQCH010000023.1:0-30576 GCA_934216735.1 uncultured Prevotella sp. | reverse complement strand
CAAACTGGTGGCTGAGGCTGCCGAGCTTGATTCAGCTACCCAGGCGGTGAAGCTGCAGGAGCAGATTGCCACACTCTACGTTCAGATTCTCTACTCCACCGAGGCTATCAAGGTGAACCAGGAGAGCTACACTTCAAGCCTTCAGAACGAGGAGCGCGGCAAGGAGATGGTGAAAATAGGAAAGATGAGCCAGGCTGACCTGGCACAACTCACCGCTCAGCGTGCACAGGACCAGTTCAACATCGTACAGGCTGAAAGCAACGTGAAGAACTACAAGCGACAGCTGAAGGAGTTGCTCCAGATTACCAGCGATGAGGCTTTCGATATCAATGTGCCAAACACCACGGATGCGATGGCACTGGATGCCATCCCGGCACTGAACGGCGTATATGCTGCGGCTTTGGAAAACCGTCCGGAGTTCAAGACCTTCCAGAACCAGCTGGCTCAGAACGACCTCACCATCCAGATTGCCAAGGCAGGAAAGTTGCCTACCATCAGTGCCAACGCAGGTGTTTCTACCAGCAGCACTTCGATGAACAACAAGGCATGGGGCACACAGCTGAAAACCAACTTCAACATGGGTGGCGGCATCAGCGTGAGCGTGCCTCTCTTCGACAACCGCTCTACCAAGACCCAGGTGAACAAGGCCCTCATCCAGCGTGAGAGCATCCAGCTCGACCTGAAGAACCAGCAGACTCAGCTCTACTCTACCATCGAGAACTACTGGTTGCAGGCTTCTACAAACCAGAGCCAGTTTAAGGCAGCCAAGGTGAGCAGCGAGAGCGCCCAGACCAGCTATGACTTGCTGAGCGAGCAGTTTAAGTTGGGATTGAAGAACATCGTGGAACTCCGTACAGGAAAGGATAACCTGCTGAAGGCTAAGCAGAATGAGCTTCAGGCTAAATACATGACCATCCTCAACCTCAACATTCTGAAGTTCTACAAGGACGGACATATCTAATTTATATATATTGCAAAACATTTAATAGGTTAACATCATAAAATGAAGAAATTAAAAATAAGCAAAATCTGGATTGCTGTCATCGTGATAGTAGTCATTGCCGTGGCAGCCTGGGCGCTGTCGGGAGGCAAGAAGGAAGAAGAGATTAACTTCAAGGAGGAAGCGGTGAAGACTGAAACCCTCCAGAACAGTGTAACTGCCACCGGTACCATCGAGGCAGTGACCTCAGTAACCGTGGGTACACAGGTGAGCGGTATCGTGAACAAACTCTATGTGGATTACAACTCTCAGGTAAAGAAGGGACAGGTTATCGCAGAGCTCGACAAGACCAACCTGCTGAGCGAGCTCAATACGGCTAAGGCTAATCTCGCCAGCGCTACCAGCAACCTCAGCTATCAGGCTGCCAACATGAATCGCTATCAGACGCTCTACAAGAAGGGACTTGTGAGTGCCGATGAATATGAGAACGCTCTTCTCACCTATCGTCAGGCGAAGGAACAGGTGGCTTCATCCAAGGAAAATGTACAGAAGGCTCAGACCAACCTGGGCTACGCTACCATCACATCGCCTATCGATGGTACCGTTATCTCAAAGAGCGTAGAGGAAGGTCAGACCGTGGCGGCAAGCTTCAACACCCCAGAACTCTTCACCATTGCCAAGGACCTGACCAACATGCAGGTAGTGGCAAACGTAGATGAGGCTGATATCGGCGGTGTGAAAGAAGGCGACCGTGTTACCTTCACCGTAGATGCTTATCCGGATGATACATTTGAGGGAACCGTAAAGCAGGTGCGCCTGGAAGCAACTACTACCAATAATGTGGTAACTTACGAGGTGGTGATCTCAGCTCCAAATACAGACCTCAAGCTGAAGCCAGGTTTGACAGCCAATGTAACCATCTACACCCAGGAACGCAGTGGCGTACTCGCTGTAGCCAACAAGGCTTTGCGCTTTACTCCTACCAAGGAAACCGTGGGCAAGGATATGAAGATTGTGGATTGCAAGGGCAAGAACAAGGTATGGACCCTCAGCGACAAGACCCTCACAGCCCATGCCGTAACCATCGGTCAGACCGACGGAGTACACACCGAAATCATCAAGGGTATCAAAAAGGGACAGAAGATTGTAACAGAAATCATCGTCAACACTCCTGAGGAAGAAGAGGATGCCCAGCAGAGCCAAGGTCTGATCAGCGGTCCTGGCCCTAGAGGGAAGAAGAAATAAGACAGAAGGCATAATTTATAATTAATAATTTACAATTTATAGTTAAGAATTATGGCTGAAAATATTGATAACAAAGAGAAGAAGGTTGTCATCGAGCTGGACAACGTGAGGCGCAACTTCATGGTAGGCGACGAGGTGGTGCATGCCCTGAAGGGCGTGAGCTTTAAGATATACGAAGGCGAGTTCGTTACGATCATGGGTAAGTCGGGTTCGGGTAAATCTACCCTTCTGAACCAGCTGGGTTGTCTCGACACGCCATCCAGCGGCGAATACTATCTGGACGGTGTCAGCGTAAGAAAGATGAGCCGCAACGACCGTGCCATTCTCCGCAACCGAAAGATTGGTTTCATCTTCCAGAACTACAACCTTCTGCCGAAGACTACCAGTGTGGAGAATGTGGAACTGCCACTGATGTACAACCCTTCAGTTACCGCCGAGCAGCGCAAGCAGCGTGCCATCGAAGCCTTGAAGGCTGTGGGCTTGGGCGAGCGACTCTATCACAAGAGTAACCAGATGTCGGGTGGACAGATGCAGCGTGTGGCCATCGCCAGAGCCTTGGTGAACGACCCTGCCGTGATTCTCGCCGATGAGGCTACGGGTAATCTTGATACCCGAACCAGTTTCGAGATTCTCGTACTCTTCCAGAAGCTCTATGCCGAGGGAAGAACTATCATCTTCGTGACTCACAACCCAGACATCGCCAACTATTCGAGCCGCAACATCGAACTGCGAGATGGTCATGTCATCAGTGATACATACAACGACCAAATCCTCTCGGCAGCCGAAGGCCTTGCCGCATTGCCAGCCAATACGGACGAATAGGAGAAGTGAAGAACGAAGAGTGAAGAGTGAAGAATTCAACAGCTTTACTAATCATAAAGTTCAATGTTCAAAATTCAAAGTTCAAAGTAAATGAATTATCAGAATCTTTTAAAGATAGCCCTCCGAGCAATAGCAGCCAACAAGATGCGCTCCTTCCTCACAGCCCTGGGTATCATCATTGGTATCGCAGCCGTGATTACGATGCTTGCCATCGGACAGGGAAGCAAGGCGAGCATCAAGGCGAACATCGCCGAGATGGGTTCCAACATGATCATGATTTCGCCGGGTGCCGACATGAGAGGCGGCGTGAGACAGGACGCCTCTTCGATGGAGACCCTGAAGCAGACTGATTATCAGACTATCAAGGATGAGTGCAACTATATCAGTGCCATCTCTCCTACCGTGAATACCGCAGGACAGTGGATCTACGGCAACAACAACACCCAGAGCAGCATCTATGGTGTGAACCAGGATTACCTCAGCATCCGACAGTTAAAAGTTGCTGATGGTGAAATGTTTACCGATGCCGACATCAAGGCGGCTGCCAAGGTTTGCATCCTGGGTCAGACGGTGGTAGATTACCTCTTTCCTGACGGCAGCGACCCTATCGGTAAGGTGGTGCGCTTCAACAGCATCCCTTTCCGTGTGGTAGGCGTGCTCAAGAAAAAAGGCTACAATAGTATGGGTATGGACCAGGACGACCTGGTACTGGCACCTTACACCACCGTGATGAAGCGAATCCTGGCACAGACTTACCTGGGCGGCATCGTATGCTCAGCCATCACCGAGGAAGCTTCTCAGCCTGCGCAAGACCAGATTAGCGACATCCTGCGCCGCAACCACAAGCTGAAGGATGCCACCGCCACCACAGAGGCAGATGAAGACGACTTCAACATCCGTTCGCAGGAGGAAATATCCAGCATGATGAACTCCACCATGTCTACCATCACCATCCTGCTCGGATCCGTGGCAGGCATCTCGCTGCTGGTAGGCGGTATCGGAATCATGAACATCATGTATGTTTCCGTAACCGAGCGAACCCGGGAGATTGGTCTTAGAATGAGTGTGGGTGCCCGAGGCATCGACATTCTGAACCAGTTTTTGATTGAGGCTATCCTGCTGTCAGTAACAGGTGGTATCATCGGAGTGATATTGGGCGTGAGTCTATCGCTCAGTCTGAATGCTTTCCTGCACATCGCCACTCAGATTGAGCCATGGAGTATCATCATGAGTTTTGCCGTATGTACCTTCACCGGAGTATTCTTCGGCTGGTATCCTGCGAAGAAGGCAGCCCGTCTCGACCCGATTGAGGCGATAAGATATGAATAAAATTCGAAATATATTTGGTTAATACAAAATAAAGTTGTACTTTTGCGTCTGCAAAGTGCAACTTTTTTTGTTACCGACAAGATTCTGAAAAGATTCAGGAAAGATTCTGAAAAGATTTAAGAAGGTTACAGGAAAGAAGCACCGAGTAGAAAGAAAGTAAACATTTAAAAGACAGACAATTATGAGATTTATAGGAATCATTCCAGCACGATACGCCTCAACGCGTTTCCCAGGCAAGCCACTCGCCATGCTTGGTGGCAAACCAGTAATCCAGCACGTTTATGAGAAAGTAGCAGCCGTCTTGGAGGAAGCCTACGTGGCTACCGACGACGAGCGCATCTTCAATGCCGTGGAGGCTTTTGGCGGTAAGGCGGTGATGACCCGCACCGACCACAAGAGCGGTACCGACCGTATTGAAGAAGCCATCGAGAAAATTGGCGGCGATTGGGATGTCATCGTCAATGTGCAGGGCGATGAGCCTTTCGTGGCAAAAAGCCAGTTGGAAACCATCTGCCACTGCTTCGACGACCCAACTACCCAGATTGCTACCTTGGGCAAGGCATTTACATCAATGGATGCCGTGGAGAATCCAAACAGTCCGAAGATTGCCGTGAGCAACCAGGGCTTTGCTCTCTACTTCTCCCGCAGCGTCATCCCATACGTAAGAGGCAAGGAGCGCAAAGACTGGCTCAACAACTTCCCTTACCTGAAGCATCTGGGCATATATGCTTACCGCAAGGATGTGCTCAAGGAAGTAACCCAGTTGCCACAGAGTTCTCTGGAGATTGCAGAGAGCCTGGAGCAGTTGCGCTGGTTACAGAATGGCTATAAGATTAAGGTGGGAACCACCGATGTGGAGACCGTAGGCATTGATACCCCAGAAGACTTGGAACGAGCAGAAGAGTTCTTAAAGAGTTTATAGTTTATAGTTGACAATTTATAGCTTACAGTTTACAGATAAGAGATAGGAGTTACAGGAAGAGATGAAGATGAACAAGATAGAAAGTACCATCAAGAATTACATCGTGCGCCACAACATGTGGAAGCACGATGGCTTTTATATCATTGCCCTTTCGGGAGGAGCCGACAGCGTAGCCTTGCTGCTCATCCTGAAAAGCATCGGCATGCCCGTTGAGGCCGCCCATTGTAACTTCCATCTCCGTGGCGAAGAAAGTGATCGCGACGAACAATTCTGCGTGGATCTGTGCGAACGTGAAGGCATTGCCCTGCACCGCATCCACTTCGACACATTTACCTATGCCGAAAAGCACAAGGTGAGCATCGAGATGGCGGCGCGCGACCTGCGCTATCGCTATTTCGCCCAACTCGCCAAAGACATCAATGCCAACGGCATCTGCGTGGCACACCATCGTGATGACAACGTGGAAACCCTGCTGCTCAACCTGCTCAGAGGTTCGGGCGTGGACGGACTCGCTGCCATCGCTCCGCAAAACGGCAACATCCTGCGACCGCTGCTCTGCATCAGCCGACAGGATGTGCTCGACTATCTGGCAGAGAAGGAACAGGATTACGTAACCGATTCCACGAATCTGGAAGATGATGCCCTGCGCAACAAGATCCGCCACCACGTGATTCCGCTGCTCGAAACACTGAACCCAGCAGCCAGGGGTAACATCGCACAGTCGGCAAAATACCTGAGACAGGCAAAGCTGATGCTCGACAATATGGAGAAAGACATGAAACCGTCTGATGCAGACGATGCCGACAGCGTGATTTACATCGACAAAGCCCCTATCATGATGGCGGCAAGTCAGGAATTCATGCTCCACAAATGCATCGGCAACTACGGATTCCACGGCGACACCATCGATAACATCATGGACGCCCTGAGAAATCCGGATGGCGGCACAGGAAAGGTTTGGAAAAGCAATGACTACATGCTAGCCATCGACCGAGAGCAACTGCTCATCACTCCGCTGAAGGCGCTGGACAACCTGCAGAAAGAGCGGGAATTCCGACTCCCCGAAGAAGGAAACTACACGCTCAACGACAGCACGAAAATCAAGCTCCGCCGCTATCCACGAACCGAAGACTTTGCACCAAGTAAAGAGAGCCATCGCATCACGCTGGATGCCGACAAGGTGAGCATCCCACTCACCTACCGGTTGACAGTCCAAGGCGACCGCTTCCAGCCATTCGGCATGAAGGGAACCAAACTCATCAGTGATTACCTCACCGACCGCAAACGAAACTACATGGAAAAGATGAGCCAGCATGTACTGACCGACAAGGAAGGCGAAATCATCTGGCTCATCGGAGAAAGGACATCCGACAGATGCAAAATCACTCCATCCACCCAATCTATCCTGGAGATAGAAATGATGGAAAATCCGGATGCCCAACAGAGATGAGAAAAATAAGAGAGAATAGAAGAAACAGGGAAGGAATTGAAAAATGACAAACATCAGTAAAAGAGGCATCGGGATAGCCGGTGCCTTGTTGGTTATTCTACTTTTAGCTTTGGGATACTGGACCTATCGCTGCCAGAACCCCAAAAGAGAAAGCGTGCAGGCTGCCAAGGCACGCATTGAAGTATACAGCAGCTACGAGATAAGAAGAGGCGACAAGACCTTGCTGCACTTCGACGAAGACACCACCACCCTAGCCGCCGTGTTCATGAACCGCTGGGCACTGGTGCCATCCTGCCAGGGACGCCTCGCAGCATCCTATGATGCCAGCATCACCCAAAACAAATACAAAGGGCTGGATGCCGACAGCGTACTGGTGGAGAAGGTGGATTCACTCGACAGTCTCTACAAAGATTCAAAATGGAAAGAGAGCGAGCTAGCCTACTACATCCACTCGCACAGCGTGATGGACCTGGGCTACAACAGAATCTGCGCATTCGAGAACCGGGAAAAGGTGTTGAGAGATTCAGCCAAGAAGATGCTCGACTCCCTGCACCATATCCAGGGCAAGGATTCTTTGGGAAAAGTATCCAACGGCAAGGAAAAACTGCAACTGGTACACCTTATTATATATAAGGCATTCTACACCGACGAGAATGGTAAGACCCAAAGTGAAGACTGCAAGCTCATCGGAAGCATGGACGGCAAAAATACCCAAGGTTGCCATCTCTTCCAGCTGGCTTCAGAAACCACCCCAGATGGCATCTTCGGCATAGCCCCCCGCACGGCTGCCGGCATCGTAACCCTGCAGGGAGTCACCCACAGGAAGCCTATCAACTATGAACTGAGACCCGATTCCCTGGGCTACTTCTCGGGTTCATACGACAGTCTGTACCAAGCCGAGGGCTATGGTGTATGGATAGGACACGACGGTACCTACTACGAGGGTGAATGGAAAGACGGCGAAAGAAACGGCTGGGGATTCAGCATCGCCCCCAAGAAACCGCTGAGAGTAGGCGAATGGAAGGCCGACAAATACAAGGGCGAACGACTGGTTTATACCTCGCAGCGCATCTACGGCATCGACATCTCCAAATACCAGCATGGCAAAGGCAAGAAGAAGTATCCTATCGACTGGAAGCGGCTGCGCATCACCCACCTGGGAACCATCAGCAAGAAGACCGTGAATGGAAACGTGAACTTCCCAATCAGATATGTCTACATCAAGAGTACGGAAGGAAAGTCTATCGTCAATCCTTTCTACAAGAAAGACTATAACGATGCACGCAAACACGGCTATCACGTAGGAACTTACCACTTCTTCAGCACCAGGAGTTCGGCTGTGGAACAGGCAAACCACTTCTTGCGCCATAGCCATATCCGCCGTGGCGATTTCCCTCCTGTTCTGGATTTGGAACCATTCCCAAGTCAGATTAAGCAGATGGGCGGTCCGGCTGTACTCTTCGCAAGGGTAAGAACATGGCTCCGACTGGTGGAAAGAGCCACCGGAGTGAAACCCATCCTCTACATCAGTCAGATGTTCGTAAACCGGTATCTTCCGCTTGCCCCCGACCTGAAGCACGACTACCTGGTGTGGATAGCCCGATATGGCGAATATAAGCCAGACATTCACTTGGTTTATTGGCAATTATGCCCCGACGGAAGGGTTGCCGGCATACACGGAACGGTGGACATCAACGTCTTCAATGGTTACCAAAAAGCATTCGATAAATTCGCTAAGAATGAAGCAGTTAGATAAAATTTCAAAAAACCAAGAGTTTTAGGTTAAATAATGTTATCAGAAGTAACAACCTATTGAATATTTTACTATCTTTGCATTATTGTGTAACTAAAAGAAAGAGGGAATAGTTATTATGAGACAGCTGAAAATACAGAAAAGTATAACCAATCGAAATAGTGAGGCACTCGATAAATATCTGGTGGAAATAGGCAGAGCTCCTATGATTTCCATCGACGAAGAGATAGAACTGGCGCAGATTATCCGCAAGGGTGGCAGAGCCGGAGAGAGAGCCAAGAACAAGTTGGTAGAAGCCAACCTGCGATTTGTTGTGTCTGTAGCCAAGCAATATCAGCACCAGGGGCTTACCCTCACCGACCTGATAGACGAAGGCAACATCGGCCTCATCAAGGCAGCAGAACGCTTTGACGAGACCCGAGGCTTCAAGTTCATCTCGTATGCCGTATGGTGGATTCGCCAGAGCATCCTGCAGGCTATAGCCGAGCAGAGCAGAATCGTGAGACTGCCCTTGAACCAGGTGGGTTCGCTCAACAAGGTGAACCAGGAAATCAACAAGTTCGAACAGGAAAACCAGCGACGCCCTAGCGTTCAGGAGATTTCTGACAGAACCGGAGTGGATGAAGACAAGATTACGCAGAGCATCATGGCAAGCGGACACCACGTGAGCATCGATGCCCCATTCGGAGAGGACGACGACAACTCGATGGCCGACGTGATGTCGAGCGGCGATGACAGCCGAACCGACAAGCATGTGGACCACGAGAGTATGGCACAGGAGCTGAAGCAGGTTCTGAGCAAATGCCTCAAGGAAAGAGAGCGCAAGATAGTTTGTGCCTGCTTCGGTATCGATGAGACCGAGAAAGGACTTGAGGAGATTGGCGACAAGATGGGATTGACCCGTGAGCGCGTACGCCAGATCAGGGAAAAGAGCATCACCAAGCTCAGAGAGTCGGGAAAAATCGGCATTCTTATGAAATATCTGGGATAAAACCCATATTTAAAGATAAAAAGATGTAATAAAACAGATAAAGGTTTGGACATTTACATATAAATTAGTAACTTTGCAATCGGGTGCGGCAATCAGCCTCACCCGATTTTTTATATCTATATGAACAGGTATCTACTTCACATCATAGTCCTGACTGTCGCGGGATGCTGCCTGCCACTTACGGCAAGCGCTAAGAAACGCGATAAGAGCGACGCTCTCACCGACTCGGTGATGCGCCGCATATTCTGCTATGCCCAGCAAGTTGATACCACGGGCAGAGGCAACAGAACAAGCTATGCCTATACCAAGTTCCAGATGCGCACCAACAAGCGCAACGCCACCCTCATGCTCGTGCCTACAATGTATGCCATTTCGCATGGAGCCGGAAGAAAGTTTATCACCGAATTTTACAACCGTATCACGGTGGATGAGAAAGGCACTCTCCACATCAGCCGTCAGCTCAACCTCAGCACCATTCCTCATCGCAGAAACACGATGACATCGGTGTTGAACTACATGACCCCGAACGTATATGGAGAGACGCTCTTCCAGGAAAACATCCTGTCGCCATTCCATCGCACCAACAGGAGATACTACAGATACTCCGTCACTCCCCTGCCTTATGGAATGGCTCAGGTATATGCTTATCCGCGCATCAAGAATACCCAACTGGTAGAAACACGAGCCATCGTACACGTCAAGAACGGACAGATATACCTCTGCGACTTCGAGGGCGAATACGACATGACCCGATTCTACATCTCGCTGACAATGGGCAAGGAAGGATTCAAGACGCTCGGACCCGCGAAATGCGACCTGAGAGCCAACTTCCAGTTTATGGGCAACAAGATTACGGGCAAATATACCACCATCTACGACCTGCCGAAAATATTAAGCGACAGCCTCAACAATGCAGAGGATACTACCCTGATGGCAAAAGTCCGCCCTATCAAGCTCAACACGGATGAGGAGATGATTTATCGTGATTACTACGATAAGATGGAAAGAAGAAAGAAACAGGAAAAAGCAGCTGAAGAAGAAAAGAAGACCGACTTCGTGAAGGATGTATTGTGGGATGTGGTGGGCGACAACCTGCTCAATCGCATATCCAGCGGATTCGGCAAAGAGAGCCAGGGATATTTCAGAATCGACCCTATCTTCAATCCCCTCTACATGGGATATTCACAGAAAAAGGGAGTGGTTTACAAGTTTAACCTGAGAGGCGAATATGCCTTCAACAGGAACCTGCAGATATCGCTGGGTATAAAAGGCGGTTACAGTTTCAAGCAGCACCGCTTCTACTTCAATGTGCCTGCCAGATTCAACTACAATGCCAAGCACGAGGGATTTCTGCAATTCCAGGTGGGTAACGGAAACAGAATCAACACCAACCGAGTGGCTAGACAGGCGCTGGGATATATCGAATCGAAAGATAGCATCGGCGACTTCTCACCAAGCGTGATTCCTGCCATCAAAGACGGAAAAACAGACTATACTGAGTTTAAAGACCAATACTATCGCCTGACCAACCATTGGCGATTCAACCCGAAATGGGCTTTCGAACTGGGCATGGTTTCACACAACCGTGTTGCCGTGAGACCGGAGTTCTATCACAAGATAGGCTATCCCGACAAATATAAATCTGTGGCACCGGTCTTCGGATTGGAATGGAGACCCAAGGGCGAGAAAGGCGTCGTGCTGAAGTTTGACTACGAACAGGGAATCAAGAATCTCCTGGGCGGCAACATCGACTACGGCAGAGCCGAGTTTGATGCCCAGACCATCTTCTACGCTTCCCGTCGCCGCTCCTACTCCATGCGCTTCGGCACAGGATTCTACACCATGCGCACTGCCCACTGGGACTTCGTGGATTACACCAACTTCCACAACAACAACATTCCTGGAGGCTGGAACGACGAATGGACGGGAGACTTTGAGCTGCTTTCCTCACAATGGTATAACGCCAGCGACTATTATCTGCGCGCCAACTGCACCTACGAGGCCCCCATCATCCTGTCGGCATGGATGCCGCTGGTGGGAAGATATTTCGAGAAAGAGCGATTCTACATCAGCGGACTGATGGTGAAGCACCTTACTCCATACACAGAATGGGGATACGGACTGAGCACCCGTCTGGTATCACTGGGTTTCTTCGCCGCCTTCAGGGAACTGAAATTTGATGGCGTAGGTTGCCGATTCGGTTTCGAGCTGTTCAGAAACTGGTAGCGCTCATAGGCTATATCAGAAACAGGAAGCGCATCCTATGAATAAAAGAAACAGGAAGCTCATCCTATGAATAAAAGAATAAAAAAGGAAACAAGATATGAAATCACAACTTACTGTTTATAAGGCGAGTGCCGGTTCAGGTAAAACCTTTACTCTAGCTCGCGAATACATGACTCTGGTGATAGCCAATCCCTATGCCTATCGCACCATCCTAGCCGTCACCTTCACCAACAAGGCGACGGAAGAGATGAAACTGCGTATCCTGGGACAGCTCTATGGCATCGCCCATCATCTGCCGGAGTCAGACCAATATCTGAAGCAGATACATGAGGCATTGCCACATCTGTCGGAAACACAAATCAGAAAGAATGCAGAAGCGGCACTCCGACTGCTCATCCACAACTACAACTATTTTCATGTGCAGACCATCGATACCTTCTTCCAGAGTGTATTGAGAAACCTGGCTCGAGAATTGGACCTGACCGCCAACCTCCGCATCGGACTCAACGACTATCAGGTGGAGCAACAGGCTGTGGATGAACTCATCGAGAGTCTGGAAGACACCGACAAGCTGCTCTTCTGGATTATGGAATACATCAAGGAAAACATCGCAGACGACAAGGGCTGGAATGTAATCGGCCAGATCAAGTCGTTTGGCGAGCATATCTTCCGTGACTATTATAAGGAAAACGCCGACAAACTGTCGGAGCGCATGGCCGAAGACGGATTCTTCGAGGGATTCAAGGAGAAGATGAAGAACATCAAGAAGAAAGCCAAGGAGCAGTTTGACGAAATTGCGGCCTCTTTCTTTGATGCACTCGAAGAAGGCGGATATTCAGCTGAAGACCTGAGCGGAAAGACTCGAGGCATCTGGAGCTACTTCAACAAAATAAAGAATGGCAAGTATAGTGATGATGACCTGGTGAACCTGACCTTCACCAAGTGTATGGAAAGTCCGGACAACTGGGTGAAGAAAGCAGACGTGAAGAGTCACACCGCCCTCTATCAGCAGGTATCATCCGTGCTCTATCCTATCCTCCAATTCTCGGAACAGCACCGTCCTACCTTGGTCAAGATGTATAAGAGCGCCGACCTCACCGTGAAGCATCTCAACCAGTTGCGCCTGCTGGGCAGTATCGACAAGAAGGTGAGAACGATGAACCAGGAGGCAAACAGATTCCTGCTCAGCGATACCCAGACGCTGCTGCACTCACTCATCCAGGACAGCGACTCACCCTTCATCTTCGAAAAGATAGGTACCCAGCTGAATCATGTGATGATAGATGAGTTCCAGGACACCAGTACCATACAATGGAAGAACTTCAAGGTGCTTCTGGAAGAAACCATGAGCCGCGAGGATGCCGGCAACCTGATAGTAGGCGACGTGAAGCAGAGCATCTATCGCTGGCGTTCAGGAGACTGGAGATTGCTCAACAACATAGAGTCGGAATTCATTAATCCGAAGAAACAGCTCGACATAGAAACCCTCGATACCAACTACCGTTCCGACCGCAACGTCATCGACTTCAACAATGCCTTCTTCGTTGAGGCTGCCAAACAGGAATACGAAAACCTGAAGGAAGCCATGCCGGAAGAAGCGCAGCAGTTGCTCAATGCCTACGCTGACGTGGTGCAGAAAGTGCCTGCATCCAAAAGAGCACAAGGCTACGTGGAAATCAGACTGCTCAAAACCCAGGAAGACGAGGATACTGCCGACGAGAGCACAGGCAAAGGAAAAGGCGAAAGAATGATGCAACTCTGTCTAGAGACGGTGGACAAACTGGTGGCACGCGGTGTGCCAACCAACAAAATCGCCATTCTGGTGCGCAACAACCAGACCATCCAGGACATCGCAGAATACTTCATGAACCATTCCGACTACGAGATGGTTTCGGATGAGGCATTCCGACTCGATGCTTCGCAGGCAGTGCAGACACTCGTCACCGCCCTTCATTACCTGATGCACCCCAACGATGACATCGCCCGTGCCACCCTGCTTAAGTATGCCCTTACCTATCTGGACAGCGAAGAATTGGTGAACCAGCTTACCAGCAACAGACAGGAATATCTGGAGATTCCCCTGCTCGACCTGACCGAACGACTCTTCACAGAGTTCCGACTGGGCGAAGTAGAAGACATGAAAGCCCAGAGTGCCTACGTATGCGCCTTCTACGACAAGCTGAATGCCTTCCTCGCAGACAACAGCAGCGACATCGAAGCCTTCCTGCAGGAATGGGACGCCAATCTTCATGGAAAGAGCATCCACTGCGACGGTACCGATGGTATCAGACTCCTGACCATCCATAAAAGTAAAGGATTGGAGTACGACCACGTCATTATGCCTTACTGCGACTGGCAACTGGAGAAGTCGAATACCATCTGGTGCACGCCGCAGGAGGAACCATACAATGAGTTGCCACTCGTACCAGTGGATTTTAGTGCCGGTCAGATGAAACAGAGCATCTATGAGCCAGACTATCATCATGAGCATCTGCAAAACATGGTAGATAACCTCAACCTGCTCTACGTGGCATTCACCCGTGCAGGACACAATCTCTATGTCTTCGGCAAACGTGCCACACAAAACTATCGCTCCAACATCATCGAGCTATCGCTTGACCAGGTGGCAGAGAAACTGAAAAAGGCACAGGAATTCATTTCGCCATTAGCCGAAGACCAGGAAGTTCCTGTAGAGATTTATGGACTGGGTACCGACAGCAAGACCTCTGACATCGTCTTCACCTATGGCGAGCCTTACATACCAAAGCAAAAGGTAGTCATGGAAATAAAGCTCAACTCGAATGTATTCACGCTCCCTTCGGAAATGATGGAGACGGAAATCGTCGTATCACCCAAGATGCCTGAATTCAAGCAGAGTAACAAGAGTCGCGACCTCATCGTGGGAGATGAAGAGGAAGAGCAGCAGAAGTATTACATCAAGATGGGTACCGTGCTGCACAGTCTCTTCTCTACCATCAGAACCCACGACGACATCGACGGCGCACTCAAGCAGTTGGAGCTGGACGGCGTGCTCTACGACGAAAACATCTCTAAGGAGAAAGTGAGAGAGATGATTCGCAAACGTCTGGAATCAGAGAAGGTAAGCGACTGGTTCTCTGACCGTTGGGAAATATTCAACGAGTGCTCCATCATCAGCATGAACAAGGGAAAGATGGAGGTGCACCGACCAGACCGCGTGATGAAAGACGCGAACGAGACCATCGTAGTGGATTTCAAGTTTGGTAAACCCCGTCAGGAATATCACGACCAGGTAAAGGGATACATGGACCTGCTTTCGGGCATGGGACATCCGAATGTAAAAGGCTACCTATGGTATGTATATCCCAACAAAATAGTAGAAGTGAAATAAATTAGCAAATCAGCAATATGAAAGCATTCTTAAAGATAGTAGCAAAAGACATGTTGGAAAAATATGGTACCGACATGAGCGACATCGCAGTGGTGTTCCCTAACAAGCGAGCATCACTCTTCCTCAACAACTACCTGGCACAGTTGGCACATAAGCCTATCTGGACTCCCACCTATATCACCATCAGCGACCTCTTCCGACGCCACTCGGACCTGAAGGTTGCTGACCCCATCAAATCTATCTGCGATTTGCACAAGACCTTCGTGAAATGTACGGGCATCGACGAGACCCTGGACCATTTCTATGGTTGGGGACAGTTGCTGCTTGCCGACTTCGACGATGTGGACAAGAACATGGTAGACGCCAAGCAACTCTTCGCCAACCTGAGCGATATCCATGAGCTGGATGATGTTTCCTATCTCACAGATTACCAGAAAGAGATGATCAGGAAGTTCTTCAGCAACTTCTCTGACGACCACAATTCAGAACTCAAGAAACGATTTCTGCAACTCTGGTGCCATTTCTACGACATCTATACCGAGTTCAACCAGCGAATGACAGAGCAGGGACTTGCCTACGAAGGTGCACTCTATCGCAGCGTGGTGAGCAACGAAAGCATTGAATTCAGACACAAGAAGTATCTTTTTGTGGGATTCAACATGATGCAGGTGGTAGAGCTCAATCTGCTCAACCGACTCAAGAAGCAAGGCAAGGCTGCCTTCTATTGGGATTACGATCAATACTACATGGACGGCAACAACGAGGCAGGTCACTACATCCGCCAATACCTGCCATACTATCCCAACGAATTGGCAGATTATCCGCAGCAGGAAATCTACAACAACATGACGAAGAATAAGGACATCACCTATATTTCTGCACCAACAGAGAATATACAGGCCAGGTATGTCAACTCATGGCTCAAAGAGAATGGCAGATACAAAATGGGACGCAACGTGGCCATTGTATTAAGTGACGAATCGTTGCTGCAGAGCGTTATACATTCACTTCCACAAGAAGTGGGAAGTATCAATATCACAATTGGTTATCCTCTTCAGCAGACACCTTTCTACAGCTTGATTCAGCAACTCATCCAGCTGCAGGGAATCGGGCATCCCAAGCAAGGCGACACCTATCGCCTACACTATGTGCTCATCGCCCTGCGCCATCCCTATACCCGCTATATCAGCGAGAAATATACCGAGCTGCTGGCAAAGCTGGACGAACAGAAGCGCTTCTATCCATCAAGAGAATTCCTGAGCTTGGATGGCGACGAGGGACTCACCCTCCTATTCCGCAATCTGGAAGAAGCAACAGCAAGTCAGGATGAATATAACAGGAAGCTCATCACCTATCTGCTCGACGTGCTCCGCACCATCGGAACCCATGCCAAGGAATTGAACGACCCTCTCTTCCATGAGTCGCTCTATCGCACCTATACACTCCTGAACCGTCTGCAAGACCTGATTATCGCAGGAGATCTACAGGTGGATATCATCACGCTGGAACGACTGATTCAGCAACTCATCCAAACCACCTCGATTCCGTTCCACGGTGAACCGGCAGAAGGAATACAGGTGATGGGTGTACTCGAAACCCGAAACCTCGACTTCGACCATATTCTGGTTCTCTCTTGCAACGAGGGAAAACTGCCAAAGGGAGTAAACGACTCTTCGTTCATCCCTTACTCTCTGCGCAAGGCGTATGGGCTTACTACGGTAGAGAACAAGGTGGCTATATTTGCCTACTATTTCCACAGCATGTTGCAGAGAGCTCACGACATTACGCTCACCTACAACAATGCCACGGAAGACGGACAGTCGGGAGAAATGAGCCGGTTCATGCTGCAGATGATGGTAGAAAGCCAGCATTCCATCAGGCGCAAGACCCTGGTTGCCGGACAGAAGCCGCTGCGTCCTGCCTATAGCGATGCCCAGAAGACAGATGAAGTGATGGCTGTGCTCGACAACATCAAGATGATAACGCCAACCTTCCTCAACACCTATCAGAGATGCCAGAAGCAATTCTATTATAAATATGTGAAAGGTTTGCTGGAACCTGACGAGATTGATGAGGACGAAGTGGACAATAAAATCTTCGGTAACATCTTCCATAGGGCTGCGGAATTGTTCTACTACACATTTGCCAGCAAAGACGACATTGCTACGGATGACCAGGGAAAGCAGCGACTTATCCGTCCTATCGTCATCACAGCAGACAACTTGGATCATGCGTTAAAGGATACTTCGCTGGTTTACAGATTGGTGGACCAGGCCTTCAGAGAAGAGTTGTTCAAGGTGAGCAGTTCAGACTATCACCCTAAATACAATGGTCTGCAACTCATCAACAAGGAGGTGATAGCCAGCTATTTGCGCCAGCTCATCACTATCGACCGCCGCCAGGCACCATTCACCATTATCGGTATGGAGATTGTGGTATCTACCACTTTGGGGGTAGCAACGGCAAGAGGTCAGAAACTGTTTAGAATTGGAGGTTTTATCGACCGTCTCGACTCCGTGGCTGCCAGCGGAAATCCGTCAGCCCTCGGCAATCTTGCCGAACGCATCAGAGTCATCGACTATAAGACAGGCCGCTCCAGAACATCTCACCCAAAGGATATCGAAGAAGTATTCAGCACCCAGCCGCTAGCCATCGGCAAGCACAACGATTACTACTTGCAGGCTATCCTGTATTCACTCATCGTGAAGAACGACAGAAGATATAATCCAGCCCAAGAGCCGGTATCTCCAGGACTGCTGTTTATTCAGAATGCAGGCGCAGATGATTACGATCCGACCCTGAAATTGGGAAAAGAGTTGCTCACAGATGTGGCACCCCTGGAAGCAGAGTTCACCGACCATCTCCGCTCCCTGCTTGCCGACATCTACGACCCAGCCTTGCCACTGAAGCCTACAGAAGACAAAAAGCGATGTGTATTCTGTCCGTATGCGGCACTCTGCAAATAGCATATAGCAGCGGTTAGAAAGAGAACAATACAGATAAATGTTAAAATACAGCATTATTTGAAGCCAAAATTTGTTTCTTTAGATAATTCTCTGTATTTTTGCAGTAGAGAATCCCCCGGTGTTATATACCGGGGAATCTCTCTGCTTGAGTGTGAGACAGATTATCAATCATCGATAAAACGCATAAGAAATATGACAGAAAGAGAAACCAACAAAATAGTAAGCGAGAATCTCAACTACGTGAAGTCGGTAGCCAACCAGTATCGTGGCAATGGTGTGGAATTCGACGACCTGGTAAGTGAGGGAACATTGGCTATGATTATGGCCGCCCGGAAGTTCGACGAAACAAGAGGTTCCCAGTTTGTTGCCTATGCATCCCCTTTCATCCGCAAGGCGATGCAGCAGGCGATAGACAAGCAATCGGCTCTTTACAGAGTGCCAAAAGACCAGAAGAAGTATGCACCTCGCAATGCAGCCAAAGCTGTATCCATTGATGCTCCGCTAAGTGTGGGCAACCAATATACCCTGCTCGACATCCTCGTTAACAAGGATGCGAAGATGGCAGACGACAATACAGCTTTCACGCAGATGCTTAACGACTTGGAGCGTTGCGTTGAAGAACTTGATGAAAGAGACAGAACCGTCATCAGCAAGTTCTATGGAATCGGCACAGCACACGAAACCCTGGCAGAAATTGCAGAAGACATGCAATTGAAGCGAGAGCGTGTACGCCAGATAAGAGACAAGGCTATTCGCCAGATATCAAGAAATACAACCAGTAAGGTTTTGAAGCATTTCCTTAGAAAATAACAAAGTTTCGTAAGGAAATAACGCAAGTTTCCTCAGGAAACAACACATTTCCTCAAGAAGCAACACAAAAAGAGGCTATGCAACAATTGATTTGCATAGCCTCTTTTCTTTCAGATAATCTATCTTGTCTGTAAGTGGTCAAGTCGGTACTGACGAGGTGTAATACCAATACGCTTATAGAAATTAGCATAGAAGCTCTGTCGTGTACTGAACCCTGCCATCTCACTGATATCCTCCACACTCATCTTAGCGTAGCGCTTGTCAGTAAGAAGTGACATAGCATCATTAACACGATAATCATTGACCAACTCAGAATAATTCTTGTGGAATCGAGTGGCACACACAGCTGAAATATAACGAGAGTTAGTATTTAGATCCTCTGCCAACTTCTTAGAGTTATACTCAGGATCCTTGTATTTTCTCTCCGTTACAATCAGACGGATAATCTCATCGCGGAGGCGGTCTTTAGTCTCCTCGCTCAGCAAAGTCTGATACCTTGCTGTCTTCTCTTTTTTGGGTTGAATATTATACTTAGCCATAGCGCGTAATAAATTAATACAACAAAGATACGGCAAAATTCTCGAACAACCAAATTTTTTTCCACTTTTTTTAAAAAAAACTTCGAAATAATTGTTTATTTCAGAAAATATGAGTAATTTTGCATACGAATACATTATTATAATAGTAAATTAACGATTTATATGAAGCAGATTCTATGGTTTGTTAAAACTTATGCTACGCTTGTAGTCTTGTTTGTTTTGCAGAAGCCCTTGTTCCTCATTTTGGAGAAGGAAGCCGCAACTCAACCTATTGATAATATTTTCGCAGACATGCCAGCAGTCATCTGGCATGGACTTCCTCTTGACCTTTCGATGGCAGGCTATCTTTCTGTCATCCCGGGCATCATGTCTATTGCTGCCGTCTGGTTCAAGAAAGATCTGATACGCCCTATCATGAACGTTTACTTCGTAATTGCTTCATTGATTATCACATGCAGCTTTCTGGTAAACGCAAGTCTATATCCATATTGGAAGTACCCGCTGGACAGTACTCCCCTTTTCTATTTCCTCACATCGCCAGCAGACGCTATAGCCAGCGTAAGCATCTGGCAAGTGGTACTTACCCTTTTGATTTGGATTGTCCTCACGGTTGCCATCTGGTTCCTGATCCGCATGCGTGGAGAGAAGCGCAGCTACCACAGCAGATACAGCAACTACGGATTCGGAGAATTCGGCGGCGGAAGAAGAGGATACAGTGACTTTGATCGTCACCGTGTGCGCACATCCGTTATCCTGTTGCTTCTCACTGCACTCCTTTTTATCCCTATCCGTGGCGGCATCACTGTATCAACCATGAATACGGGACAGGCATACTTCAGCCAGAATGCATTTTTGAATCATGCTGCAGTAAACCCTCTGTTCAGCTTTTTCGAGTCAATCACGCATCAGGAAGATTTTGCTGACCAATACCGCTTCATGGATGACAAGGAAGCTACTCTACTCTTTGAGAGCATGATTAGCACCAGCGATCAGAATACTTATCCACTCCTTAACGAGGCAACCTTCAAAAAAGGTACACCCGACATTCTTATCGTCATCATGGAGAGTTTCGCCAGCGATATCATGCCGTCGATGGGTACTTACAAGGATGTAGCTGTCTGCCTGGATTCCATTGCACAGGAAAGTATCCTCTTCAACAGATTCTATGCCAACAGCTATCGCACCGACCGCGGTCTGGTTTCTATCTTAAGCGGATACCCGGCACAGCCTACGGCAAGCATCATGCGTTATCCACACAAGACAGCACAGTTGCCATCTATAGCCCAAAGCCTGGTTGAGCAACGCCACTATCATACCGCCTATTATTATGGTGGAGATGCAGACTATTGCAACATGCGTTCATTCCTTACTTCACAAGGATATGAAAACATCATTGCAGATAAGGATTTTCCTATGGCAGAAAGAATGAGTAAATGGGGGGTACCAGACCATTTGGTGGCCAACAAACTGATGGCAGACATCAAAGCTCAGCAGAACGCAAAACATCCGATACTCAGAGTATTCCAGACATCAAGCAGCCATGAGCCTTTCGAGGTTCCATACCACAGATTGGCAGACAAACGTCTCAACGCCTTCGCCTATACAGACAGCGTGATGGGTGCCATCGTCAGAGAGTACAAGAAACTGCCACGTTGGAAGAATACACTCATCGTATTTGTACCCGACCATGTGGGTAGTTACAAGGAAGGGCTCAATGATTTCGACCGCAGTCGTTATCAGATACCACTCATCCTGGCAGGAGGAGCTATTTCCCGTCCTTTGAAAGTAGGCATCATCGGTTCGCAGCAGGATATTGCTGCTACTCTCCTTGCCCAACTCGGAGTAAATCACAATGACTTCAGGTTCAGCAAGAACATGATGAGCGATGCCACCCCAAAGTTCGCCTTCTTTACCAAGCCTGATCTCTTTGGCGTAGTATCAGAAGAAAATTCTATCATCTATGACAACAAGTTGCAGAAGGTGGTTTACGACAAGGGACAGAAAGGCTATAACTTGAAACGCGGCAAGGCATATTTACAGAAGCTGTATGATGACCTGGCAAGCAAATAATATAATAATAAAAAGAGCAAAATGTTAGAAATCATACATCAATTAGAGCAGATAGACACTCAGGTTTTTCTATTCTTCAATGGTATGCACTGCGAGTTTTTCGACTATTTCATGATGATGGCGAGCCATCGCTTCATCTGGATTCCCTTCTATGCAGCGTTCATCTGGGTAATGATATGCAACTTTCGCTGGAAGGTGACCCTCACCACCTTACTGGCAGTAGCACTTCTGATTCTGCTCTGTGACCAGACAGCTTCAGGATTACTCAAACCCATGGTGGAACGACTCCGTCCAAGTAATTTAGACAATCCCATCTCACCATTGGTTCATGTGGTAAACGATTACCGAGGCGGCAGATACGGTTTTCCTTCTTCCCATTCTGCCAACTCATGGGGAGCAGCATTCTTTGCCATGTATCTGGCACGAAGCAGGAAGCTCAATATATTCCTTATGATATGGGCTACAGTAATCAGTTACTCCCGCACCTATCTCGGAGTACATTACCCTGGCGACCTGCTTGTGGGAATGATGATTGGCTTTATCATGGCCACTATCGTATTCCTGGTGTATCAGTTCTTCTTCAAGAGCTATACCTTCCAGTTTTACAAGCATGAGGAAAGACTGAAACAAGACTATATACCTATCACAATAGGCATAGCCAGTTTCGCCATCATGCTGCTGATAAGCGGAGTGATGTGTTACATCATATAACTCCATACACATTATTATATATAGATAGAAATTAAACTTCATTATTAAGTATAATTAAAGAAGAAAACAATGAAAAAATTAACTTTGATGGCATTCGCCTTGGGTATGCTCGCATTCACAGCATGCTCAGAGAAGAAGGCAGCAGCTCCAGCAGAGGCAGCAGCTCCAGTAGAAGAAGTAGTAACCGACTCAGCATTCCAGGCAGCAGCAGCTGGTGACTACAAGAGTGCAGACGGCAAGCGCGTGATTACTCTCAACGCAGACTTCACCGCAAAGACCACCAACCTCGACAAGGACTACTACAAGTGGGAATTGGAAGTAAAGCCACAGGGCACAGAGGCTAATATCACTCTCGACCGCAAGGGCCTAGATGCAGATGTAAAGGATCAGGCAACTCTTGATACAGCAGAAGGCAAGCTGATAGTAAAGAACGAGACTTTCCGCAAGGCAGCTGCAGAAAAGAAGTAATTCACTTCTCATACTAAAAAAACAAAGTGCCTCCACTTCACAGTGGGGGCACTTCTATTCATAAGGTATTAGTTTCTTTAAGGTAAAAAGATTGTATTCAGGATAACGTTTGCAAAGGTACTGCTTTTTATCGAAACAAACAAATCATTTTGTATGTTTAAAAACATATTTTGCATTTTTCCATACATTCTATGAAATTTAAGGGCTGATAATTTCCGTACTTATCAGAAAATTTGTATCTTTGCACCATCAAACGAGGAAAATAGCAGTTTTTGAAATCATAAAATAATTCTATAGAATATGGCAATTAATGAAGAAAGCAAAATCGAAGAGAAAGCAAAGAGCATCTCTTTCGTAGAACAGTTGGTTGAGGAAGACCTCAAGGAGGGTAAGAACGCAGGTCGAATTCAGACCCGTTTTCCACCAGAGCCTAACGGTTACCTTCACATCGGTCATGCCAAAGCCATCTGCATGGACTTCGGCGTAGCCGAGAAATACAAGGGTGTCTGCAACCTCCGTTTCGACGACACCAACCCTAGCAAGGAAAATAACGAATACGTAGAAAACATTCTCCAGGATATTCAGTGGCTCGGCTTCAAGTGGGGCAACATTTACTATGCTTCTGACTATTTTGAGAAGTTGTGGGATTTTGCAATTTGGATGATCAAGAAGGGGAATGCTTACATCGACGAGCAGACCGCTGAGGAAATCGCAGCACAGAAGGGTACTCCTACTACTCCAGGTACTGCCAGCCCATACCGCGACCGCCCTGTTGAGGAGAACCTCGCTCTCTTTGAGAAGATGAATACTCCTGAGGCTGTTGAGGGTAGCATGGTACTCCGTGCCAAGCTTGACATGGCTAACCCTAACATGCACTTCCGCGACCCTATCATGTATCGTATTATCCAGACTCCACACCACCGCACAGGAACCAAGTGGCATGCATATCCGATGTATGACTTCGCACACGGACAGAGCGACTACTTCGAGGGTGTAACCCACTCTATCTGTACACTGGAGTTTGTGCCTCACCGCCCACTCTACGACAAGTTTGTTGACTTCCTGAAGGAGATGGACGGCAGCGATGACGTATTGAACGACAATCGCCCACGCCAGATTGAGTTCAACCGCTTGAACCTCACCTACACTGTGATGAGTAAGCGTAAGCTCCACACATTGGTGGATGAGCACTTGGTAAATGGTTGGGACGACCCACGAATGCCTACACTTTGCGGTATGCGTCGCCGTGGTTACTCACCAGAAAGCATCCGCATGTTCATCGACAGCATTGGTTACACCAAGTTTGATGCTCTCAACGACATGGCACTTCTGGAAGCTTCTGTTCGTGAGGACTTGAACAAGAAGGCTTGCCGCGTAAGCGCTGTGCTCGACCCAGTGAAACTTGTCATCACCAACTATCCTGAGGGTGAGAGCGAGGAGATGGAGGCAATCAACAACCCTGAGAACGAAGCAGATGGTACACATACCATCACATTCTCAAAGAATCTATGGATTGAGCGTGCCGACTTCATGGAGGATGCTCCTAAGAAGTTCTTCCGTATGACTCCAGGCAAGGAAGTACGCCTGAAGAACGCTTACATCGTGAAGTGTACCGGTTGCACCAAGGATGAGAATGGCGTTATCACAGAGATTCAGGCTGAGTACGACCCAATCAGCAAGAGCGGAATGGAAGGTGCCAACCGCAAGGTAAAGGGTACTCTGCACTGGGTATCTGCAGACCATTGCGTAAAGGCAGAGGTACGTGAGTACGATCGTCTCTTCGCCATCGAGAACCCATCTGCTGATGAGCGCGACTTCCGTGAACTGCTCAATCCTGAGAGCTACCACGATTTCAAGAATTGCTACGTAGAGGAGTATGCTGCAACCAAGAAGCCAGGAGAGTATCTCCAGTTCCAGCGTATCGGCTACTTCATGGCAGACCTTGATACCACAGACGAGAAACCTGTATTCAACAAGACTGTAGGCTTGAAGGATACCTGGGCTAAGCAGAACAAATAAGTGATGAAATAAAAAGCTAGGAGTTTGGAGCTATTTAAAGCTATCGGCTCCTAGCCATTCACAATACATAATAAGATAAATAAACATAATGAATACAGCAGATCTTTTTCTTTGGATTCTGGATAACTTGAACTATTGGGTGGTTACTCTTTTCATGGCCATCGAAAGTTCATTCATACCATTCCCATCAGAAGTGGTTGTTCCACCAGCTGCTTGGAAGGCAATGGATCCTGACAGTGGAATGTCGTTTATCCTCGTCATCGTGTTTGCCACCATCGGTGCAGACCTCGGTGCTCTCATCAACTACTATTTGGCAAAATGGGTTGGCCGCCCTATCATCTACAGTTTTGCTGACAGCCGAATCGGCCACATGTGCCTCATCGACCGCAAGAAGGTGGAAGTGGCAGAGGAGTTTTTCCGCAAGCATGGTGCTGCCTCTACCATTTTTGGACGTTTAGTGCCGGCTGTCCGTCAGCTTATCAGTATTCCTGCTGGACTGGCAGGAATGCACGTAGGCAAGTTCCTGCTCTACACAACTATCGGTGCCGGTGTATGGAACACCGTATTGGCAACCATAGGTTGGGGAATTTATGAATATACTGATTACAAGACAACTCAGGATGTTTACAAGCAGGCAGTACAGTATAGCCACGAGATTGGTTATGTCATTCTGGCACTGGCCGTAGTAGTCGTTGCGTTTATAGCATACAAGGGAATCAAGAAGAAATAAGCATCCTTTTCAAACACAATAAAATAAGCCCTTTATTTCATCAAATAGAAATATACAATAAAAAAGAATCTCTCCGTAGATGTTTGAACTTCTACGGAGAGATTCTTTTTATATCTGATATTCCCAATATTACTTTTCACTGCCGGAGAACTGCTTGATGCGCTGCTCTTCAGATAGCTTGCAGATAAGAAGGGTGCCATCTTCCTCTGCTACGATGTAGCCTTCCAATCCCTGGATAACCACCTTCTTCTCGTTCAAGGTATGAACGATGTTGTTCTTTGACTCAATCATCACGATATTGTCACCAATGGTAGCATTGCCATACAAATCCTTACGGCTCTGTGCCAGGAGGCTACCCCATGTACCGAGGTCACTCCAACCGAAGTCGGCAGGCATCACGAATATCTCCTCAGCCTTCTCCATGATGGCATAGTCAATAGAGATACTCTCACACTCTGGATAACGAAGATCGATTTCAGCCTGCTCCTTGTCAGTGCCATAGATACTGCGCATGCTCTCGAAAATCTTCGCTATGCTAGGCTGATAAACACGAAACGCATTGACGATGGTTGCCGCACTCATCACGAAGATACCTGCATTCCAGAAGAAACTCTTATCCTTGATATACTCCGTAGCAGTAGCCAAGTCTGGCTTCTCCCTGAACTGATCAACACGATAAATTTCCTTATTGCGGGCAGAAGGCGTACGCAAATCTGCCTGAATGTAGCCATAACCAGTTTCCGGACGGGTAGGCTTCATACCCAAAGTTACGATACTGTCAGTTTCACTGGTAAACTTCAAGGCAGAAACAATCACTCTTCTGAATTCATTGCCATTCATCACGATATGATCGGCAGGAGAAACCACAATATTAGCCTGTGGATCCTTCTCCTTGATGCGCCAGCTGATGTAAGCAATACAAGGTGCTGTATTTCTACGGCATGGTTCCTGCAAGATGTTACCCTCAGGAATTTCAGGCAACTGCTCGTGAACCAGCGCTGCATATTTCTTATTTGTAACTACCCAAACATTCTCAGGTGCGCAGACGCCCTCGAAACGGTCGAAGGTAAGCTGCAAAAGTGAGCGACCTGTTCCTAGAACATCGATAAACTGCTTTGGCTTTTCCTCGGTACTCATAGGCCAGAATCTACTGCCTACACCGCCAGCCATGATGACTAAATGATTATTTTTATGAGCCATATTCTTTTTTTTATAGATATTTGGCAAAAGTAATAAAAAAAAAGGAGATAAACGAAAAAAAGGATGGAAAAATTTCCATCCTTTCTTTATTTTTCTAATATTGAATGATAATTATCCTTTTTTTTCACTCTTTTTCCTAGAGTTTAGCCAATTCAGCCTTCCAGTCGGCATAAGCCTCAAGATATGCCTTGCGGTTAGCCTCATCAGGTTCAATCACTGCCAACTTCTTGAGAGATGCAAAAGCCTCATCATGATCCTTATAGATGCCAGCACCGATACCTGCACCCTTGGCAGCACCAGCACTACCATCAGTCTCATAAAGCTCGATTGTAGCACCGCTCACACCAGCCAAGGTATCACGGAACAATGGGCTGAGGAACATGTTTGCCTTACCGGCATGAATCTTCTTGATATCCATACCCATCTGCTGCATAATCTCCATACCATAGCAGAAGCTGAACACGATGCCCTCCTGGGCTGCACGAACGATGTGTGCACGGTTGTGCTTGTTGAAGCTCAGACCACGGATAGAGCAACCCACCTCACGATTCTCCAATACACGCTCGGCACCATTGCCGAATGGAATAACCTTCACGCCGTCGCTACCGATAGGTACGCCTGCAGCCAAATCGTTCATATCTGCATAGCTTACATCTGGAGTTACATTGCGATGTACCCAAGCGTTCAGAATACCAGTACCATTTACACAAAGCAAAACGCCGAGACGATCTAAGTCTGTGGTATAGTTAGCATGAGCAAAGGTATTGACACGACTCTTTGGATCATAGTTCACATCTCCAAGCACACCATAAACCACACCTGAGGTACCGGCAGTACTTGCTATTTCACCAGGATTGAATACATTGAGGCTGACAGCATTGTTAGGCTGGTCACCAGCACGATAAGAGATAGGAGTACCCTCCTTCAGTCCGAGTTCCTCGGCAGCCGCCTTGCAAACCACGCTCTGAACAGAGAAGGTAGGAACAATGTCGGCAATCATGCTCTCATCGAAGCCAAAGTAATCGAGCAGGAACTTAGCAGGCTTCTTTGCCTTGAAATCCCACATCATACCCTCAGAAAGGCCGCTGATAGTAGTATTCACCTCGCCAGAGAGTTTCATGGCGAGATAATCACCAGGCAACATAATCTTATCAATCTTGTCGAACAGTTCAGGCTCATTCTCTTTCACCCAAGCCAGCTTAGAGGCAGTAAAGTTACCAGGAGAGTTCAACAAATTGCGCAAGCAGAGATCCTCGCCCAAATCATGGAAAGCCTTCTCGCCGTAAGGCACGGCACGAGAGTCACACCAGATGATTGAAGGGCGCAACACCTGCTGGTTCTTATCTACACAAACCAAACCGTGCATCTGATAAGAAATACCAATGGCGAGAACATCCTCACCCTTGGCACCACATGCTGCCATAATCTTCTTGAGAGCCAACTTGGCATTATCCCACCACATCTGTGGATCCTGTTCTGCCCAACCGGTCTTCACCGCCATAATAGGCGCTTCATGATCTGGATAGAATGCAGATGCTACGATTTCACCATTGTCAACATCTGTGAGTGATGCCTTCACAGAACTTGAACCCACATCAAAGCCTAATAAATATCTTCTTGCCATTTTTATTCGTATTTAATGTTAATTAATTAAGTTACTTGTATTTTATGCTTCATACATACATATATAATACGAATACATCTCCATTTTCCCCCTTTTTGAAACTATAAAAAAATCAAAAATCACCAAATAAATCAATTTCCTGCGCTTTTTTCTCTTTCTGTTCTTCGGCTCCAGCTTCCGGAAAGGCAGTAGCAGAAGAGAAGTCAAGCATCAATTGCCTGACAGCCGAACTATGATAATTGATACGATAAACACCATATTCCTTACCTTTCTCTATGAAAGAACGAGGATCTTTGGAATTTTTCATAAGATACTGAGCCACAGAATTATACACCACCTTATAATCTAGGGGATGAAAGATGGAGTTACCGGAATTATAAATATGGCGGGCAATTTTCTCTAATTTGAGACCTTTGCTGCCAGCCTGTACCAAAACGCTCAGTATTTCTTGTTCAAGATTCATTTTAATCAATAAAAGTAGAAAAAGCAAAATATCATATCCACCTAAGCATAAATAGGCAGATATTAAAAGAGAAAGAAAAAGCCGCAGCCTCCCACCCTTCCGGTCAAGAAACTGCGGCTCTTTAAGATACTATTATTTAAGCGAGAGCAACCTTGTTGTCCTCTGACTTAATCTTGCCTTCTTTGAAGAGCCATCCAATACCAAGGATAGTATCCTCAATAGAGATGTTAGCCATCTTTGCAATCTCCTCCAATGAAAGAGCATTCTCTGCTGCTGCCAAAGCCTGGTAAACATCACCAGCGCGGAAACCAGCGTTTTCTGCGTTCAAATAGATAACTTCCGTCTTTGCTGCAGCTGTTGCTGTAGTCTTCTTAGCTGCTGTAGCTGTCTTAGCTGTTGTAGCCTTCTTTGTTGCTGTCTTCTTGACAGCTGTCTTTGTTGCTTTCTTTTCTACCATGTCTTTAGTAAATAATTGGTTATACGAAGTTTGGCTTATGCTTACTTCTTTAATTATTTCTTCTGCAAAATTAAATAAAATATTTCAATTTTGAGCCTTTTTAAGTAGAAAAGTGCTAGTTAGCAAGAAGTTGCAGTGTTTTTTTTGACTTAAGTCAAGTTTTAAGCAATGCAACTCCTCTTATGTTAACACTTTAGTCTTTCAAATCGAGTTTGATTTCCAACTCATCGAGCTGCTTTGGATCCAACTCTGATGGGGCATCAAGCATCACGTCGCGACCTGAGTTATTCTTAGGGAATGCGATGCAGTCACGGATACTGTCGAGACCTGCCATGATACTTACGAAACGATCAAGACCGAAAGCAAGACCTGCGTGAGGTGGTGCTCCATACTTAAAGGCATTCATCAGGAAGCCAAACTGAGCCTCGGCACGCTCTGGAGTGAAACCGAGAACCTCGAACATCTTCTCCTGCAGCTGGGTATCGTGGATACGGAGAGAACCTCCACCCACTTCGATACCATTGCAAACAAAGTCGTATGCCTTGGCACGAACCTGCTCAGGATGCTCGTCGAGCAATGGGATATCATCAGGATTTGGCATGGTGAATGGATGGTGCGTAGCCATCAGGCGCTGCTCCTCATCGCTCCACTCGAAGAGAGGGAAGTCAACAATCCAAAGGCACTTGAACACGTTCTTGTCGCGCAAGCCGAGGCGGTCACCCATCTCAAGACGCAAAGAGCAAAGCTGAATACGTGTCTTGTTAGCGTTGTCACCACTCAAAATCAATACAAGGTCGCCATCCTTGGCACCCATCACTGTCTTGATTTCTGCGAGTTCCTCTGGAGAGTAGAACTTGTCGATGCTACTCTTCACAGTGCCGTCAGCATTGTACTTGATATATACCAATCCCTTGGCACCTACCTGTGGACGCTTCACGAAATCGGTCAACTCGTTCAACTGCTTGCGGCTATAGTCAGCGCAACCAGGCACACAGATACCACCGATATACTTAGCCTCATCGAATACAGAGAAGTTGCCCTTGCCTGCGAAAGCATCCTTCAACTCTACGAACTCCATACCGAAACGCAAGTCTGGCTTATCACTACCGAAACGGCGCATAGCCTCATGCCATGTCATCTGCTCCAGCTTAGGAAGCTCTACGCCACGAATCTCCTTGAACAAGTGGCGAGCCATCTCCTCGAAAAGGTTGATGACATCATCCTGATCCACAAAACTCATCTCGCAGTCAATCTGAGTAAACTCAGGCTGACGGTCTGCGCGGAGGTCCTCGTCACGGAAGCACTTTGCAATCTGGAAGTAACGGTCGAAACCTGCTACCATCAAGAGCTGCTTCAAAGTCTGAGGACTCTGAGGAAGTGCGTAGAACTGACCTGGGTTCATACGAGATGGAACCACGAAGTCACGGGCACCCTCTGGAGTACTGCCGATGAGGACAGGAGTCTCCACCTC
>CAKQCH010000022.1:0-30615 GCA_934216735.1 uncultured Prevotella sp. | reverse complement strand
TCTCCCGACAACGAGGCTTTCTATGGTCTCGGTCAGCATCAGAGTGAGGAACTCAACATGAAGGGCAAGAACGAAGACCTCTTCCAGTATAACACCAAGGTGAGTGTGCCTTTTGTCGTTTCCAACAAGAACTATGGTATCCTCTGGGATTCTTACTCTTATTGCCGTTGGGGCAATCCTGATGATTATCTGCAGCTGAACCATGCCTTCAAACTCTATGATAAGGAGGGCAAGGAAGGACAGCTCACCGGTACTTACGTGGATAAGAACGGACAGAAGATAGTTCGCGGCGAAGACAGCATCTACTTTGAGTATGCGATGCCTGAGACTTCCGAAATCTGCAACAAGACAGATAAGGGCGGTATACAGAACCTGCCAAAGGGCTTTGCCCTGAATGGTTCCAAGGTGGTTTACGAGGGTTACGTGGAGGCGCCAACCAACAGCTTCTATCAGTTTATCCTCTACTATGCCGGCTACACAAAGATTTATATCGACGGCAAACTGGTGGTACCTGAGCGCTGGCGTACAGCCTGGAATCCGAATGCCTATAAGTTTGATGCAGCCATCAAGAAGGGTGTGAAGACTCCTATCCGTATCGAGTGGCAGCCAGATGGCGACGTGTCCTATTGCGGTCTCCGCGTGGCAGCTCCTCGTTCTGAGGCAGAAAAGAACCAGTTGAGCATCTGGAGCGAGATGTCGCCGGATATGGATTACTACTTCATTGCAGGCAAGAACCTCGACGAGGTGATTTCGGGCTATCGCACTCTTACCGGTAAGGCTTCGGTTTATCCAAAGTGGGCACTCGGTTTCTGGCAGAGCCGTGAGCGCTATCAGAGCAGCAAGGACATCGAGGACAATCTGAAGAAGTTCCGCGACCTGAAGATTCCTGTGGATAACATCGTGCAGGACTGGAACTACTGGAAGCTGGATTCCTGGGGAAGCCATGAGTTTGAGGCGGCACGCTATCCGAACCCGCAGGCGATGCTCGATAGCGTTCATGCCATGAACGGAAGATTCATGATTTCCGTATGGCCTAAGTTCTACGACACCGTGAAGAACTATAAGGAGCTTGATGCCAAGGGCTGGATGTATCATCAGGCTATTAAGGATGATATCCACGACTGGCTCGGCTTCCGTGGTTCTTTCTATGATGCTTATTCTGACGGAGCAAGAAAGATGTTCTGGCGACAGATGGATGAGAATCTCTATTCCAAGTATAAGTTCGGTATCGATGCCTGGTGGATGGATGCATCAGAACCAAACGTTCGCGACTGTACTCCGATGTGGTATCGTAAGGCACTTTCGGGTCCTACTGCCCTGGGTACATCTACCGAGTATTTCAATGCCTACAGCATCGTGAATGCCGATGCCATCTATAATGGTCAGCGCAGCGTGAACCCTAACCAGCGTGTCTTCCTCTTGACCCGTTCCGGTTTTGCAGGAGAGCAGCGCTACAGCACCGCCACCTGGTCGGGCGATATTGCTACCCGCTGGGAGGATATGCGTGCCCAGATGACAGCTGGTTTGAACTATTCCATGGCGGGTCTTCCTTTCTGGGGCATGGACCAGGGAGGTTTCTGCGTGGAGAATCGCTATGTGGCTGCCCAGCAGGAGTTTGACAAAACCGGTAAGGAAAATGCCGACCTGAAGGAGTGGCGTGAGTTGCAGGCTCGCTGGAATGAGTTCGGCTGCTTCGTTCCGCTCTATCGCACCCATGGTCAGTGGCCTACCCGCGAGGTTTGGAACATCGCGCCAGCCGATCATCCGGCTTACAAGAGCATCGTGTTCTACGACAAGCTCCGCTATCGCCTGATGCCTTACCTTTACAGCATGGCTGGTATGGTTCACTTCAAGGACTACACCATGATGCGTGGATTGGTGATGGATTTCAATGGTGATGACAATATCTACAATATCAAGGACCAGTGGATGTTCGGTTCTGCCCTGATGGCTTGTCCGGTGGGCGAGTATCAGAAGTACAGCCGCAATGTTTATCTTCCTAAGCAGAAGGGTTGGTATGATTTCTATACAGGCAAGCATTATGCCGGTGGTCAGACCATCGTAGCCGATGCGCCATACGAGAAGATTCCAGTCTTCGTTCCAGAAGGATCCATCCTTCCTGTCGGTCCGGAAATGGAGTGGAGCGACCAGAAGAAGCCTGAGCTTATCGACCTCTATGTATATGCCGGCAAGGACGGTTCTTATACGCTTTATGAGGATGAGGGCACCAACTATAACTACGAGAAGGGCAAGTATGCTACCATCGACTTCCTGTATGATGATGCTCAGAAGACCCTGACCATCGGTGCCCGCAAGGGTAGCTTTGATGGCATGCTTCAGAAGCGCCGCTTCAACGTGGTATTGGTTAGTGGAGATAACCAGCAGGGCATCAGCCTCGCCAAGGCGCCTAGGGGCAAGAAGGTGAAGTATGCAGGCAAGGTTGTTACTGTAAAATTGAAGTAGTCTAATCTCCCACAGATGACACAGATTTCACAGATTTTTTTATATTCTCAGAAAAGATGAATCTGTGTAAATCTGTGCTATCTGTGGGATTTCTTATATTGATAGGAATGAACAAGAAAACATTATTGGGCGTAGTTTTGATGAGTGGGCTTTTAGCTCATCCGTTGAACGCCCGCGAACATCAGTCTTTTGATAAAGACTGGCTTTTCGTTTTAGCCGATAGTGCCGGTATGCAGAAATCGGAGTATGCTGACGGACATTGGCGCCGCTTGAATCTCCCTCACGATTGGGCGATAGAGGGCGATTTCGCTCCATCCAATCCTTCGGGAGCCAGCGGTGGCGCTCTGCCTGGAGGCATCGGCTGGTATCGCAAGCATTTTTCCGTGAATCCGAAGGAGAAGTACGACCGCTTTACTATCACCTTCGATGGCGTGTATATGAACTCTACCGTTTATATCAACGGCCACAAATTAGGCACGCGCCCTTATGGATACAGCACCTTTGATTACGACCTTACACCTTATATCAATAGGAAGGGCGATAATGTCATCGCCGTGAAGGTGGATAACAGCGACCAGCCCAACAGCCGCTGGTATTCGGGCTGCGGCATCTATCGCCATGTATGGCTCACCAAGACCATGAAGAAGGCATACATCCCTCAGTGGGGACAGTATGTATCTACCACGCCGCAGGGTGATGTGAAGGTGAAGGTAGATTTCCTTGCCCAGGGCAGCAAGATGAAACTCTCTATCCGCAACACCATCTACGATGCGAAAGGCAAGGTGGTGGCAAAGAGCCAGGGCAATGAGGTGCAGCAGCTTAAGGTAAAGAATCCGCAGCTTTGGGATATCGCAAAAGGCTATCTCTATACCGTGAAGAGCGAATTGGTGGTGAATGGAAAGGTTGTGGATACCGCTACTACCACCACAGGCTTCAGGGATGTGAAGTTTGATGCACAGAAGGGTTTCTTCCTCAATGGCAGGAACATCAAGATCAATGGTGTCTGCGAGCACCACGACTTCGGCTGTCTGGGTGCTGCCGTAAACGAGGATGCAATGCATCGCAAGCTCACCATCCTCCGCGATATGGGTGTGAATGCCATCCGAAGCAGTCATAATCCTCCGGCTCCGGAACTCTTGAACATGTGCGATTCGATGGGTCTTCTCGTGATGGACGAGAGTTTCGATATGTGGCGCCGCAAGAAATCGAATGGCGACTATGCCCGCTTCTTCGATGAATGGCATAAGCGCGATCTTTCTGATTTGATAAAACGGGATAGAAACCATCCGAGCATCATCATGTGGAGCATCGGCAACGAGGTGCTGGAGCAGTGGTCGGATGCCGCTGCCGATACGCTTTCGCTGGAGCAGGCGAATCTGATATTGAATGCCGGTCACGATGCTTCAACCCTGGCACATAGCGATGAACTGAGCGTGAACTCGCTCCTAACGCAGCATCTTGCCAAGCTGGTGAAGGAGAACGACCCTTGGGGCACGCGTCCGGTTACGGCTGGTTGCAACGAACCTGACCCTAAGAACCATCTCTTCAAGAGCGGTGCCATCGATGTCATCGGTTTCAACTACCATCATCAATGGGTGAAGGATGTGCCCAAGAACTTCCCTAACAAGCCGTTCATCCTTTCGGAAAGTGTTTCTGCCCTGCAGACCCGAGGCTACTACATGATGCCGAGTGACCATATCTATACGGCACCGAAGGAATGGTGGCTGCCCTATACCGACCCATCCTTCATGTGTTCGGCATACGACAACATGCATGCTTCGTGGAGCAGTACCCACGAGGAAACCTGGGATGTGGTGAAGCATAACGACTTTGTTGGGGGCCAGTTTATCTGGACCGGTTTCGATTACATCGGAGAACCTACGCCATACGCCTATCCGGCACGCAGCAGTTATTTCGGCATCATCGACCTGGCGGGTCTTCCGAAGGACAGTTATTACATGTATCAGAGTGAGTGGACCAGCAAGGATGTGCTCCATCTCTTTCCTCACTGGAACTGGCTCCCGGGTCAGACCATCGATATGTGGTGCTATTTCAACCATGCCGACGAGGTGGAACTCTTTGTGAATGGCAAGAGCCAGGGCGTTCGCAAGAAGACCGTTTATGGTGCGAAGAACGAAGGCGAGGCTTTCCAGAAGAGTACGGAGTATCACGTGATGTGGCGTGTAAACTTTGAACCGGGAGAGGTGAAGATGGTGGCAAGAAAGGATGGCAAGCAGGTAGCAGAACAGACCATCAGAACGGCTGGCGCCCCTCATCATCTCGTATTGAAGAAAACCTATCAGGGTAATCTGGCTTTTGGCGCCTCAGAACCAACCACTTTCGTAGAGGTGAATGTAGTGGATAAGGATGGAAATCTCTGTCCGAATGCCAGTAATCAGATATTCTTCTCAGTAGAAGGAAAGAAAGACGGAATGGAAACTTCGAAAGGGTTTGATAATAAGGCAGAAATCAAGATTCTTGGCACCGATAATGGTTGCCAAACCTCGCTGGAGCGCTTCACCGACCCTCATCGCAAGGCATTCTTTGGTAAATGTGTAGTAGTTTTGAAAGGTAAAGGCACCCTGAAAGCGGAGGCTGTTGATTTGAAAGATGCAACATTGAGTCTTTAAAAATCAATAAAAATTCGTTTTTCTCGTTTGTTTTTACTATCTTTGCAAGCGGATTCGACTTTCGGGTTGTTTCCGCTTGTTTCATAAATAACTAAAAGGGAAAATGAAAGTACATATAGAGCAAGGTACGCCTGATAAGGCATCACATATTGCATCGCTCATCATGGAAGCGATGAACACAGACTGCTGCCAGAACTTCGCTGGTCCGCATCATACTTTGGTGGATTTCCATCAGATGATGGAGCGTCTGGTAAAGATGGAAGATAGTCAGTACAGCTATCTTAACACGCTGGTGGCTAGCAACAGCGAGGGTATCATCACCGGTATCCTTGTGGCATACGATGGTGCCCGATTGAAGGAACTGCGCAGACAGTTTATCAAGGAGGCTATCGTAAGCTTCGGCATCGACTATTCGGCAATGGATGCAGAGACAGAAGCTGGCGAGTTTTATCTCGACAGCCTGGCTGTTTCCAGCAGTTTCCGTGGCAAGGGCATCGCCAAGCAGCTCCTGGCTGCTGCCATCGAGAAAGCCAGAGAGTTGGGTATCCCTAAGGTGGGGCTGCTTGTAGACAAGGGTAATCCGAGAGCGGAGAAACTCTATACCAAAGTTGGTTTTGAATATGTCAACGATACGGTATGGGGAGGTCACGGCATGAGACACCTGCAATACACCATCTGAAAATGGCAATAAGAATGAAGAAATAAACGATTGGCTCGTTTGTCACATATACAAAAGCCCGGCATCGCATCACTGCGGGCCGGGCTTTTATCACTAATCAACAAAAACTAATAAAATATTATTAAACCTATATAACCTTGCGTATGAAATGTCTTTTATCTTAATTTCGTTGCAAAGATACGCATATTGTTTGATATTTCATTATTTTTGCTGCAATATCTTCTTTTTTTCAGAGTAAACGTTTGCACAATGTTGTATATTATTCCAATTCCTCAATCTCACTCTCGTCCATATCTCGGTCGAGTCGGTCTCTCCAGAGATACTTTCTCGTTTCATGAACGATGATGCTGCTGAGGCAGATCAGGGAAACGAGGTTAGGGATAGCCATGAGAGCATTCATACAGTCGGCGATGTTCCATACCAATCCCAGGCTGATGACGCTACCGATGAAAATACTGATGATGTAGAGCATTCGATAGCAGAGCATCCACTTCTTTCCCTTGAGATATTCCACGCAGCGCTCGCCGTAATAACTCCAGCCCAGGGTGGTGCTGAAGGCAAAGGTGCTCAAACCGAAGGTAAGCAATGGGGCACCGATATATGGAATCTTGCTGAACGCTGCCTTGGTAAGCGCAGCACCGTTGTGATAGTCTATATCAGGATAAGCGATGATGCTCGATGTGATGACCAGTCCGGTGAGGGCACAGATAATCACGGTATCCCAAAAAGTACCTGTGGATGAAACCAGTGCCTGGCGCACAGGGTTGCGGGTCTGTGCCGCTGCTGCAACGATAGGGGCAGAACCCAAACCGCTCTCGTTGGAGAACAGACCACGGGCGATACCATAGCGGGCTGCCATCATCAGGGTGCTGCCCGCAAAACCGCCACCCGCTGCCTTGGTGGTGAATGCCGATTCAAGGATGACCTTGATGGCTGGCATGAGATAGGCATGGTTGACGATGAGGATGTAGATGCAGCCCAGCACATAGAAGAGTGCCATGAATGGCACGAGCATGCCGCATACCTTAGAAATGGTCTTTACGCCACCGATGATAACGGCAGCTCCGAGCGCTGTGACGATGGCACCCGTGATATAAGGAGAAATGCCATACTGGTTCTCTACCAGGGTAGAGATGGCATTAGCCTGTACGGTGCTTCCGATGCCGAAAGAGGCGAGGGCGGCAAAGAGTGCGAAGAGGATGGCTAGCCACTTCCAGCCCAAACCTTTCTCCAGGGCATACATCGGACCGCCAAGCATCCGTCCACGCTTGGTCTTCACACGATATTTCACGGCAAGCAAGCCCTCTGCATATTTGGTTGAAATACCGAATACACCCGTAAGCCAGCACCAGAGTACGGCGCCTGGACCTCCCAGGGCTATGGCGGTGGCCACACCGATGATGTTACCTGTACCAATGGTAGCGGCAAGGGCAGTAGCCAGGGCACCAAACTGGGATACATCTCCCGTGGCATCCTTGTCTTTCTTTACTGACAGCGCTATCGCCTTGAATATCTTTCGCTGTGGAAAGCGCAGGCGAATGGTCAGGAAAATGTGGGTTCCTAACAAAAGGATAATCATTGGCCATCCCCAGAGGAATGAACTGAATGTGGTGAAAAAATCGTTGATAGTCTCCATCTCTCTTTATCTCTTTATATGTTTATTTTTGTTTTTATTCCTCGAATTCAATCTTGATATTTCTTGAAATCAATCTTTATTCCTCGAATTCAATCTTTACATTGTTGAAGCCCATGGCTTTGAGCATTTCCCTGAACTGTTGCTTGGCATTTCTCTGTGCCGTCTGGATATTCACGGGGGTGATGCAGCGCTTCTTCATCATGGCGTAGGCACGGTCGTACATCGCCTGGCGGTCGGCTCCGGTCCACTTTCCTTCTTCAAAGAAGCTTTTGGTGCGGGCTTCGTCGATGAAGTTGTTGTCGAGAAGGCGGATAGGGGGCAGGGTGCAGGTGATGGAGTCTTTCTCTTCATCCACTTTCATCCATCCTTCCTTCACGTCTTTCATGTCGATGCCCAGCCTGAGGGTTCCGTAGTAGATACGTACCAGCTGGTCGTCGCCAAAGAAGCCGCGGCGCACGGTGTCAACGAGTTCCTCGTCGTTGATGGCGAGAAATTCCCATTGTCCTATCGCCTCGATACTCTCCACCTGGGTAGGCGAGAGGGTGGTCTTTTCTTCGGTAGCCACCTCCACCGTATTGTCTTTATTGAGCCAGTATAATGCTCCGCCTATCACCACGGCAAGGAGCACGATAAGCATAATTCCATATTTCTTCATGTCTGAGTCCTCCTATTTTGATGCCTGGTCTGGGGCGTTCTTCTTTTCTATGGTTGTCTTGTCGCTCAGTCCGTTGGAGATGAATCCCTTCAGATCCTGCAGGGTAAACTTCTTGCGGAAACTGATCTTGATGTTCTCTTCCTTGAATCCCATGTCGATGAGCATCGGGATGAGTGTGTTGGCAGCACTGAATTGTGCCTGCTCCATCAGGTCGATATTCGGAATATCGTTGATGATGCTCTGGCGGCCCTGCTGTTCCAGCTTCGTCAGTTCGGCATCGGTGAAGTTGCTTCGTGTCAGCGAAACGTATTGCTTCACTGCCTTGTGGTCTATCTTGCTGCTGGTGAGTACCAGTTTCGGGTCGGGCAGGATGATTTCAATCTTGTCGCCCTTTCGGGATACGTTCTTCTGCGCGAATCCCTCGAAATCCACATACGCCTTGATGGTGGCATCCATTGGGATGGCTACCTTGCGGTTGGATCCCGGAATATGGATGTTGAAATCCTTCTTCATGAAAGAACCTTTCAGGTTCAGCTGGTCATCATGGGTGATGATTTTGTGAACATGCGCTTCGGCAGTGTAGAGACGACTGCACTTCTGTATCTGCATCACCATCACCGGAATGGTGTCGATGACGTTTGCCTTTTCTTCCGTTGGCTGCTTCTGCGAGCAGGCTGAAAAGGCGAGAATCATGGCAGATAATATGATATTTAATAACTTCTTCATACAAAATGTTTTAAAATCGTTGCAAAGATACGACAATTTGTTTGAAAAACCAAAGAAAAAGGTAAAAAATAAAAGCTCTTGAAGCTAAAAAGTAACTTCAAGAGCTTTTGATGTCTCTTTTTATTTCAAGAGTTTCTCTTTTTTATTTCAAGAGTTTCCTGTATTCCTTGTCAAATCCCTGTGGATGGCGACCGGTGAAGAGGATGTTCAGGAGGCAGTTGGCAGCTATCTCAACATCATTGAGGTCAGCTCCCTTTCCTTTCTTGATCTCCTTACCCAGACATACATCCCAGTTGCAAAAGAAGCAACTGTCGTTGGCTCCCACAAACATATCGCTGGAGTTTGGATCTTCTATCAGTTCGAAGCGAATCACCTTCTTGGAACTGATAGGCTGGATGTCGCAAAGCATATTGAATGCCTTCTCGAACACATCGCGATGCACTTGAGCATTAGGAAACATCGCATTGAGCGTTGGGAATATCTCCTCAAACTCAAATGACTGAAATAACTGATAGAGTTTCATATGATACCTTATTTATATATATGATACAAAAATCCTTTTCTCTATTAGAACTTCGCCATCTTGATAGCGTCGATAGCGCACTCGTCACCCTTGTTGCCCAACTTGCCACCGCTGCGGTCCTTTGCCTGCTGCAGGTCGTTGGTGGTCAGGAGACCATAGATAACAGGAATCTCCTGTGTGGCGTTGAGGCGTGCGATGCCATAGGTAACACCCTCGCAGATGTAATCGAAGTGAGGAGTCTCACCACGAATCACGCTACCCAGGATGATGACAGCGTCGTATCCGCCATTGAGAACCATCTGATGAGCGCCGTAAATCAGCTCGAAGCTACCAGGAACCGTCTTCACGTGGATGTTCTCTGGCAGTGCGCCATGCTTTTCTAGGGTCTTGACGGCTCCGTCGAGCAGGGCACCGGTGATTTCTGGGTTCCATTCAGCCACAACAATGCCGAAGCACATGTTGCTGGCATCAGGTACCTTTGAGAAATCGTAGTCCGATAAGTTATGAAGTGCTGTAGCCATATCTTTTTCTTCCTTTCTTTCTGTTTTTGAATATCTGCTTTCCGGGAAGAAGATTAGTTGGAAGCACGCTCGATGTACTTGTCAATCTCACCGCTCTGAACGAGCATAGAGTTCACATACTTCTTCTTGATGTCCTGATAGAGGCTCAAGGCGTCTGCCTTCTTGCCGTCGCTCTCCAGAATTTCACCAGCCTTGATGAGGAATGCAGGAGAAAGAGAGTTGTTGGCATCATCCTCTGCCTTGCTGTCTGCCATGGAAGCAGCCTTCTTGAAAGCGTCAACAGCCTGGTCGTTCTTCTTGAGGTGAGCATAAACATCGCCGAGAGCTGCCTGAGCTGCTGGACTAATCATCTGGTCGTCCTTAGAAGAGAAAGCGTCGAGGCTCTTTTCTGCCTCAGCCCACTTGCCGAGGTTCGCGTAGCAGAGACCTGCATAGAGGTTAGCCAGGTTACCTGCCTTTGTGCTGCTGTACTCGCTAGCAATCTTTGCGAAACCTACGTAACCTGCGCCATCACCGTTGAGTGCCTGCTCGAACATCTCGTTCTGGAAGTAAGTCTGTCCCTTGCCGAGCAATGTACTTGCCTTGTCCTCACGAGGACCTGCAATCTGAGAGAAGTAACCGAACACACCTGCGATGATAACAACCAGTGCTACCACTGCGATAATAATAGCCTTCTTGTTCTTCATGAAGAAGGCTTCCTTCATGTTGAGGCTCTCGATTTCCTGAGCCTGTAAGTTGTTGTTTGCCATTTTTTATTTTTTATTTTTTTATTATTTCTACAGTTTAGGATGCAAAAATACGCAATTTTATTCAATTATTGAAATTTCTAGCCCACTTTTTTCGTTTTTTGCGCTTTTTCTACTAACTTTGCAGGCAATAATCAGTAAAGAGTGTATGATTTTAAAGAATATTTCCATTATTAATTATAAAAACATCAAGAGCGCCAACATGGAGTTGTCGCCAAAAATTAACTGTCTTATCGGCCATAACGGCATGGGTAAGACCAACTTTCTCGATGCCATCTACTATCTTTCGTTTTGCCGGAGTGCGAGCAATCCGATAGACTCACAGATTATCACTCACGATGAGGCTTTCTTCATGCTTGAGGGTAATTACGAGAATGATAATGGGGATTCGGAAAACATCTACTGCGGTATGAAGCGAGGCACCAAGAAGCATTTCAAGCGCAACAAGAAGGAGTACAAGCGACTGTCGCAGCACATCGGACTGATTCCGCTCATCTTCGTATCGCCTTCGGATGTTTCGCTCATCGAGGGGGGAAGCGAGGAACGGAGAAAACTGATGGATGTGGTCATCTCGCAGTATGACCATACTTACATAGAATATCTCTCCAACTACAACAAGGCGTTGCAGCAGCGCAATGCTTTGCTGAAGATGGAGACGGAGCCGGATGCTACGCTGATGGAGCTTTGGGAGCAGCAGATGGCGATTAACGGGGAACAGCTCTTCGTGCGCCGCCAGGCTTTCGTCAACGAACTGGTGCCTCTGTTTCAGCAGATTTACCAGCATATTTCGGGCGATAAGGAGCAGGTGGGTTTGCATTACATCTCCCATTGCCAGCGAGGACCTTTGCTGGAGGTGATTCAGCGCGATAGATTCAAGGATAGGGCTGTGGGCTATTCGCTTCATGGTGTACATCGTGATGACCTGGAGTTTACGATAGGCGATTATCAGATGAAGCGTGAGGGAAGCCAGGGACAGAACAAGAGTTTTGTCATTGCCCTGAAGCTGGCTCAGTTTAGTTTCCTGAAGCGGACCTGCTCTAATACCACGCCTCTTCTCCTGCTCGATGATATCTTTGATAAGCTTGATGCACAGCGTGTTGAGGCAATCGTGCAACTGGTTTCAAATGATAATTTCGGTCAGATATTCATCACGGATACCAATCGTGATCATCTCGACCAGATACTCCATCGTCTGGATGGTGACTACAAGATTTTCGCCGTAAAGAATGGAGAGATGAATGTGAGGAGTTAACGTGTATAATAGATATAAATAGATATTATTGTGTTTAGAAAGAAAGTTCGTTCGATAGGTGAATTGCTGCCGGAGTTTCTGCGAAACGAGGGTTTGGAAACCCCTTTGCTGCAGAAACGCCTGATTGATAGTTGGGATGCTGTGGTGGGTGCTCCCATCGCAGCTTATTGTGGTGAAAAGTTCATCAAGAACCAAACCCTGTTTGTGAAGTTGCAGAACCCAGCACTTCGTGCCGATTTAACGATGAACCGATCTATCCTGGTTCGCCGGCTCAACGAGCAGGTAGGAGCACAGGTCATCGCTGACATTAGGTTTTATTAAGAGGAATTCTGGTGTTTTTACGCAGGTGATAGAAACATTTGGGTGTACTCATATAAAATGTATACGGCAATGGCGGACGTGTATTCGCCATTGCCGTATATGTATCCGCCACTGCTGGATGTCTATCCGGCAGTGGCGGATAGACATTTTCTTGTGGAGAGAAAGGATTTATACCCCTTCTTCGTCATCATCTTCTTCTGCAGCACCTTTGTTCTTGTTGCTGGAAGCACCGTTGCTGCCAGATTCCGTATCAAGAATCTGGTCTTTAGAGATGTTGACGGCTCCCAGGTTGGAAATCTTCAGTACCATCGGAACATACTCATCGCTGGTGATATCAGGAGAACCCACGCTTGCGGCAAAACAGAGGTTGTTGCCTTCTGCCTTCACATAGACGATGCCCAGCAGGGCACCTGTCTCCTTGGTGTGCTTGTCAAGATGACGCTCGAAATCACTCTTGGTAAAGGTGCGGTTGAAGAACTCCGTACCGTCTTTTCTGAGGATTCTAACGGTAATCTTGTTGTCGTAATACTTGGTGATTTCATCAAGCTTGATGATAGGCAATTCGCTGTCAGAAGCTCTTTTAACCACAATCTTGTAGTTGGTGCCAAGCCATTCTATGTCTCTTGCCTGCTCATAATCACTCATCTTCTGGGTTGCCTTGTTGGTTACCTTGGCTACAGGCTTAGGAGCAATGATGATATTGCTCTTTTTCTTCTCGGCACAGGATGCCATCAGTCCGGCTGCCACTATTGCCATGAATATGTAATTGATTCGTTTCATTGCTATTCTTGTTTTGATGCCACAAAATTAGTAAAAAAAAACAAGATTTGGGATAGATGCCCGTTAAAAAACAAAAAATCATCCGAAAGCCCTTGTCTTTTTCTATCAATCTTGCTTTCGTATGGACAAAAAAAAGAGGCATCGACTTTCACAAGCCAGTGCCTTCGGATACCTAAATACTAACTAATAAATTTCCTATTGAATCTTACACGATATAATAAAAGTTCAGTTTATGAATTCTAATCATAATCTTAGACCCCTAAAACCCCGAAAGGTTTAATGGAAATCTCTTAAAAACGCTTTGTTTTTATTTTATTAACGATTTCTGATGCAAGATATTGTATTTTCCGCTAAAAAACTAGCTTTTTTTGTTTTTTCGGGGAAAATGCGGGAGAAAACTGAAGCTTTATCCCATGATTGCATTCATTTTTATATCCGTTTCCTCCGTTGGAATCTCCTCCACCAGTTGGAAAGGAAAGCAGATTCCTATCTTGTATACCTGGGGAATCTTCTGGAGAAATCTGTCGTAATATCCCTTGCCTCTGCCCAGGCGGTTGTGGCTCTCGTCGAATGCCATGCCGGGGATGATGGCGAGATCTAGCTCCTGATACCTCTCTTCTGGAAATAGGCTTCCGATGGGTTCCATGATATGGAAGGCACCTTCCTTCAGGTCGTGCTTTCCCGTATATTCCCGAATCACCATGTTCTCTCCGTCTATCACCTCAGGCAGGAGAATCTTCTTGCCTTCTGCCAGTAGCTGGTCGATGTATGCATGGGTATTCACCTCGTCGGGCAGGGAATAGTACATCAATATCGTTTCTGCTCTTTGCAGATGCTCATTCCCGTTGAGTCGGGATAAAACAGAAAGCGACAGTTCCTCAAGTTGACTTGAGGAATACTGTCGCTTTTCGTTTCTTATGAATTGTCTTAATTCTTTTTTATCCATTATTTCTGCTTTTTTGCAATGGGCTTTTTAGCCTTTGGCTTGGCTGCGGACACTGGCTTCTTTGGGAATGCCTCGTGCTTCTCAAACACTTCCAGGGTCTTCATAATCACTGGGTCGTCCTGGTTGATGTATTGGGTCCAGGCCTGTTCATCCAGCATGTTGTAGATGATTCGGCTGTCGATGACTCTATCCAGAAGCTTGTGTGACTTTCTGATGAGCAGGTTTCTGCGCTTCAAGCCGCGCTTGTCGGCATAGTTGGCAAATTGCTCTACCATGTTCTGACTGTCAAGATAGTCGGAAAGCTGCATCATCTCCTTGAAGTTGTTCAACTTCGGACGGTTGTCGTCGGTATAGGTGAACGCAAACTGAAGGATGAGTCCGCTCATGCTGGCCTCCTTGAAGTAAGAAGTCATGCCGAGGGTATCCTCCGGTACGAAGATATCAGGAGTGATACCACCGCCACCATAAACCACGCGACCGATGCCTGTATGGTAAGCCGGACCGGTATGTTTGATGCTATCCTGCGAGAAGAACTCGCCGTGCTGATAGCGGGTGAGGAGGTCTTGCTCGTAATCCTTGTCATCACCCAGGGTGTATGGCTTCTGGATGCATCTGCCCGATGGCGTATAGTAGCGGGCGATGGTGAGGCGGATGAGGCTGTGGTCAGGGAACTCAATCTGCTGCTGAACCAGACCCTTACCAAACGATCGGCGGCCGATGATGGTAGCACGGTCGTTGTCCTGCATGGCACCGGCGAAGATTTCGGCAGAAGATGCAGAACCCTCGTTGATGAGCACCACCAGTGGAATCTTCTGATAAGCACCCTTGCCGTCGCTCGGATATTCCTGGCGAGGCGACTTTCTGCCTTCGGTATAGAGAATCAGCTTCTTGGCTGGCAGGAACTCGTTTGCCATGTTGACAGCGGCAGTAAGATAACCGCCCGAGTTATCGCGCAGGTCGATGCAGAGATTAGAGAATCCCTGCTGCGAGAGCTTTGCCAGGGCGATGAGCATCTCAGGATAGGTGTTCTCGCCGAAGTTCTTGATGCGGATATAGCCCGTTTGGTCATCGAGCATATAGGCAGCAGTCACACTCTTGGTAGGAATCTCGCCACGGGTCACGGTGAAGGTCTGCACCTTCTTGCTTCCATAGCGAACCACGCCAATCTTCACTTTCGTATCCTTCGGACCCTTCAGTCGGCGCATGGCTTCCTGGTTGGTAACAATCTTGCCCACGAATGGCTTGCCATCCACGGTCACAATCTTGTCGCCAGCCAGAAGTCCTGCTTTCTCGGCAGGTCCGTTCTGGATTACATTCTGCACATGGATGGTGTCTTGGCGGATGACGAACTCGATTCCCACTCCCGAGAAGGAGCCTTTGAGGTCGTCGTTAGCCTGAGCCGCATCCTTTGCACTGATATATACGGAGTGAGGGTCCAGCTCAGCAAGAATCTGAGGTATCGCCTTATCCACCAAGGAATCAATGTTCACGGCATCCACATACTGGTCGTCGATGAGGTGGAGCAGGTTGTTGAGTCGGTTGCTGCCACTATTGATGACGTTGAGTCGGTTGCCGGCGAAATGATTCGAAAAGAATGTACCGATGATAATGCCAATCACTACGCAGAGCGCCATGATGAAGGGCATGAATCGGTTGCTCTTATTCTTATTCATGTTCATAACTTACTAACTTTTAATATACTAACGTTTCTTTCTCTCTTATTGTTCGGAAGATGAATCCGGCTTATCGGAGGAATCTCCCATTTCATCCGGATTCATGTATTCCACTTTAACTCCAGCCCTTTTGAGCAGGTCTATGCCATCCGTGAGACGGTACTTTTCGGCATAGACCACTCGCTTGATGCCCGACTGGATAATCAGCTTGGAGCATTCGATGCAAGGAGAGGCTGTGACATAGAGTGTACTTCCCTCACTGTTGTTGCTGCTGCGGGCCAGTTTGGTGATGGCATTGGCCTCGGCATGGAGAACGTATGGCTTGGTTACGTTGTTGTTCTCGCATACATTCTCGAATCCGCTGGGTGTACCGTTGTAGCCATCGCTGATAATCATCTTGTCTTTCACTACCAGTGCTCCCACCTGTCGGCGCTTGCAGTAGCTGTTTTCTGCCCAGATGCGCGCCATGCGAAGGTATCGCAGGTCAAGCTTCTGCTGTTTGGAAAGTTCGTTTGCCATCACTTTTTTATAATTTATAATTAATAATTTATAATTAATTCTTCTTGATTTCGTTGCGTTCGAGCAGGGCGTCGATGGTTGGCTCCTGTCCGCGGAATCGCTTGTAGAGCGTCATCGGATGCTCTGTACCACCCTTCGAGAGGATGTTGTCGCGGAAACTCTGGGCGGTTGCCTGGTCAAAGATACCATTCTTCTTGAATACGCTGAAGGCATCGGCATCGAGCACCTCTGCCCATTTGTAGCTGTAGTAGCCAGCTGCATATCCTCCTGCCATGATGTGGGAGAACTGTACGGTCATACAGGTATCCTGTCTCTGTGGCAGAACCATCGCCTTCTCCCATGCCTTCTTCTCGAATGGGATGATGTCGGCGGTGAATTCATCTTTCTTGGTGTAGTATGCCATGTCGAGCAAACCGAAACTTACCTGGCGCAGGCAGGCATAGGCTGCCATGAAGTTGCGGCTCTTTACGATGCGCTCAATGAACTCGTCGGGCAATGGCTCGCCGGTCTCGTGATGGAAGGCAAAGGTGCGGAGAAAGTCTTTCTCTACCGCATAGTTCTCCATAAACTGAGATGGCAACTCTACGAAATCCCACCATACGTTGGTGCCTGAGAGGCTCTCGAAACGGGTGTTGGCAAACATGCCATGAAGGCTATGACCAAACTCGTGCAGGAAGGTCTCTACCTCGCCCAGGGTGAGGAGGGCTGGCTTCTCGGCTGTTGGCTTGGTGAAGTTCATCACCACGCTTACATGTGGACGAACGTTAACGCCCTTATGGTCAATCCATTGTCCCTGGAATTCTGTCATCCAGGCACCGCCCTGCTTGCCCTTGCGAGGGAAGAAGTCGGCATAGAATACGGCGAGATAGCTGCCGTCCTTGTCGAATACCTCGTATGCCTTCACGTCTGGATGGTATACCGGAATATCCTTGTTTTCCTTGAAGGTGATGCCGTAGAGCTTGTTGGCAAGACCGAATACGCCGTCTATCACCTTGTCGAGTTGGAAGTATGGGCGGAGCATCTCTGCATCCAGGTTATACTTCTCCATCTGCAACTTGTGAGAATAGTATCCGAAATCCCATGGCTCCATCTCGAAGTCATCGCCTTCCAGTTTCTTGGCAAGTGCCTTCACCTCTTCTGTCTCTTCGATGGCTGTTGGCTTGTAGGCATCGATGAGGTCGTTCAGCAGTTTATACACATTCTCAGTTTTGCTTGCCATGCGGTGGCGGAGCACGTAGTCGGCGTAGGTCTCGAAGCCCAGGAGTTGAGCCAGTTCACGGCGCAGATTCACCAGCTTCTTGCAGATTTCCAGGTTGTTCTGCTCATTGTCGTGGGTGCAGACTGTGTTACGAGCCATGTACATCTGCTTGCGCAGTTCGCGCTGGGTAGAGTAGGTCATGAACGGAGAATAGCTAGGATAGTCGAGTGTGAAAATCCAGCCTTCCTCATTCTTTTCCTTGGCTGTATGTTCAGCTGCAGCGATGGCTGTTTCTGGCAGACCTTCGAGCTGCGCCTTGTCTGTGATGTGAAGGGTGAACGCCTTGTTCTCCTTCAGCAGGTTCTGCGAGAACTGGAGGGTGAGCATGCTTGCATCCTCGGTGAGCTTGCGCAGTTTTTCCTTGCCTTCCTCGTCGAGGAGGGCACCGCTGCGTACGAATCCGTCGTAGCTGGTTTCGAGCAGCATCTTCTCTTCAGCATTCAGTTCACGGTTAGGATGGTCGTGAACAAACTTGATGCGCTCGAAGAGCTTCTTGTTCAATGTGATGTCGTTGGCATGCTTGGTGAGGATAGGGCTCATCTTCTGTGCCAGTTCCTCCATCTCGTCGCAGGTCTCGGCACTCATCATGCAAGAGAATACGTTAGACACTCTGCTTAAGAGGTCGTAATAGTGTTCGCCCTTTTCTGTATCAACACGGGCGATGGTGTTTTCGAACGTTGGCTCTGCCGGGTCGTTTACAATCTTGTCGGTTGCCTCGTCGTCGCGGCGGATACCTTCCATGAAAGCCTCCTCATAGTCGCCGAGCTGAATGCGGTCGAATGGGGCTGTATTGTGTGGGGTGCCGTATGGCAGGAAGAAAGGATTCTCTCTCTTCTCAATTTTTTTCTCGTTTATGGTTGTATCTTGCATTTTATTACTTTGAACTTGTTACTTTCAACTTTTAATTTTTAACAATGAGATTTTCCAATGATGGGATGACGATGATGCCTCGATAGAGTTTGATGAGTCCTTTTTCTTCCATCTCGTTGAGCGCATTCGATACATAGATTCGCTTCACGTTCATTTCTTCGGCGAGTCTGGTCATCTTGATACGGAAGGTCTTTTCGCCGGCTGGTCGGAGACAGTGGCTTTCGAAGAAGCGGATGATGCGTTCTTCCAATGTCTTGGGAGGTACTCTGAAGAGTCGACGCTCGCTCTTTTGTGTCTGCGTGGTGAGGATGTTGAGCTGGTTGATGCGGAAAATCTCGTAATTATCGGATAGCTTCATCAATTCCTTTCTGCTGAAACTCATGATGTTGCAGTCGTCACCGGCAATATAGGTATGTGTATAGTGCTGGTTGAATCCGAAGAAACGTTCCACCTGAAGCACCTCGGGTGCCTTGATGGTCTCCTCTATCAGATAACCGTGGTCGTCAGCCTCTGTAATGACTTTGATTTCACCCTTAATCAGGAAAATTATGTGCAGACAGGGTTCGCCTTCCTGGGCGATGACATGACCTTTTTTCAACTTTTGAAAGTAGAACTTGGTCGTGCCTGCAATCTCAAGAAGGTCGCAACGGGTCATTCCCAGGAATAGGGGAAGTCCCAAAAGACTGTCGTATAATCTCTTTTCCGGCATGTTCTTATTTTGAATTTTGAGGTTCTAATATTTTCTTCAGGGATGGCGAATACCAGATTCTGTTATTGCCTTTGTGGTCTGCATAAATCAGATAAGCGCAGATTTCCGGATGTTTCTCCAGCACCTTCTTCGCCCCGTCCAATCCCATTACCATGAAAGAAGTGGCATAGGCATCGGCTGTGGCACAGTCTTTGGCAAGAACTGTGGCCGACAGGATGTTGTGCTGCACAGGATAACCCGTCTTCGGATCGATGGTGTGCGCATATTTCTTGCCGTTCTTATAGTAGAAGTTGCGATAGTTGCCGCTGGTAGCCATGGCGATGTCGCTCACGTTAACCACTTCCTGCAATTCCTGGTTGGTATTGAGCGAGTCGTCGGTTGGCTTGTTGATGCCGATGCGCCAAGGCACCTGCTTCTCGCTGTTGCCGCTCACCACGATTTCGCCACCAATCTCCACCATGAAGTTCTGGATGCCTTTCTTCTTCAGAAATTTTGCCACCATGTCGGTGCCGTAACCTTTGGCAATGGCAGAGCAGTCGAGCATGGTCTTAGGATTCTCCTTGCTCACGAAGCCGTCTTTCAGGGCAACCTTGTGGAAGCCTACGATGGCACGAAGACTGTCAATGGTCTGCTTGGTGGGTGGATTGCCTGTCTTGAATCCGAATCCCCAGGCGTTGACCATTGGGGCAACGGTGATGTCGAAGGCTCCGTTGGTCTCGCCTGAAATCTTTTCGGCAAGCTGGAACACTTCCGTGAACATCTCGTCAACGTTCACCTTCTCGTTGCGGTTGACACGTGAGATGATAGAGGTCTTGTTGAAGGGTGAAAGAGAGTTATCCACCTTCTGCAACTCCTCCTCAATCTCCTTCTGATAATCGGTGTCGCTCTGGTACGTGATGTGATAGATGGTGCCGAATACCATGCCCTCATCTTTTTGATAAGGGGTGTTGTGCTGCTGGCGTATCACGTAGATACTGCCCAATATCAGAATCAGCAGAAAGGGTACCTGCCATATCAGTTTCTTATTTTTCATTTCTTTCTTACTCTATATAAAAGGTGACTTATATGATAAGGTGACTTATATATAATAAGGTGACTTATATATAATAAGGTGACTTATATCTCCAGGGTAACGTTGAAAGTGCCGCCGAGTCGGGTGCCTCCCTGCTTGCCGAAGCCTGGCACATAGTAACTGTTGCCGATGTTGCCCTTCTTCTGAGTCAGCTTGCGCTTGTAGCGGAAACTCCAGCCCATGCGGACAGGTCCCCATATCTTGGCATCCACTCCGAACACGCCTTCCAGCCATTGGAAGTTGGCTGATACATCTTCTGCACCATAAGAAGCTTCGCCGCCCCAGACGGGATCACTTACCGGTGGAGCACTCACATCATATTTAAACGATGTGAAGCCATATCGGAATCCTCCGAAGAGACGGTAGTCATCGTGCTTGTTCTTGAGCAGGTTCCAGTCCACACCGATACGGAAGTATGGGGCACTGGTCTTGTAATTAATCCTGGTACTTTCGTCGCTGGCATCTGCCTTGCCGTAACCCAGCTCGAAGATAGGGTAGTACTTATCCTTCAGGTTGACGCGCAGCGATGCCTCATACTGACCGTAGTCGCTCACCATCAACTGCACCGGACCGATGATATCTACGCCTACTGTCATGCCGCGAAACAGAGGGATGGTATCTTCGGTTACAGCATCCATCTTCTTCTGCTGATTCTGAGCATGGGCAGTAACCCCACCCATCAGCAGCAGGAGTGTCACTGCCGCGAGAACCTTAGTGGCGGTTGCCGAAATAGATATAGAAATGCGCTTTGGATGCATCATAATTTACCTCTTTTTTGTTGATGACTATCGAGTCGATGAAATTGCGCGTGGTCTGCACACCAGTGATGGTGTGGAAGAACGACGGACTGCAATCCACCGATTCGAAATGCGAAAAGTTCTCCTTCTTCACGGTCACGGTATCTTTCCATACCTTGTGGTCGCGGTTTCTGATTTCGAAGTAGAACACGTCCTCGGGCTGCTGGTAGCTCATGGGCAGGATGAAACTGTCTACGTTCACATCCCTGTTGATGAGTACGCTGTCCTGGCCTTCGGTCTTGGTGGTTGAGATGGTCATGGTGTCGGCGAGTGTGGTGACGTTGCCCATCAGCTTATATTTCGTATAAGTGGTGTTGTTGAGCGGGCAGTCGATGGATGAGCATCCAGCCACAATCATCATCGCCATCATGACGAGAACCATTGGTATTATTTTCCGCATCTTATTTCCTTTTCTATTTGATAATCGTTACGGTTTGGATTCTGGCGGCTGATGAGGTCGCCCAGGAATCCCGCCAGGAAGAACTGACTGCCCAGTACCATCGCAATGAGGGCGATGAAGAAGTAAGGCGAGTCGGTGATGAGATGACCGTATACGCCGTTGTGCAGGTCGATAATCTTGTCGATGCCGAGTCCGATGAGCGAGAGGAAGGCGATGAAGAACACCACGCTGCCCAGGAATCCGAATACGTGCATTGGCTTCTTGCCGAAGTTGCTGAGGAACCAGAGGGTCATCAGGTCGAGATAACCGTTGACGAAGCGGTTCCAGCCCATGAACTTGGAGGTGCCGAACTTGCGTGCCTGGTGGTGTACCGGCTTTTCGCCAATCTTGGCGAATCCTGCGTTCTTGGCAAGATATGGAATGTAGCGGTGCATCTCGCCATATACCTCGATGTTCTTCACCACGTCGCGGCGATAGGCCTTCAGTCCGCAGTTGAAGTCGTGCAGGTTGTGGATGCCGCTCACCTTGCGTGCCGTGGCATTGAAGAGCTTGGTAGGGATGGTCTTGCTCAGCGGGTCACCCTGCTTGCGGTTCTGCTTGTAGCCTGATACCAGGTCGTAACCTTCCTTGGTGATCATCTGGTAGAGTCCCGGAATTTCATCCGGTGAATCCTGCAGGTCGGCGTCCATGGTGATGACCACGTCGCCCTGTGCCTCCTTGAATCCGCAGTAGAGTGCCGGGCTCTTGCCGTAGTTTCTGCGGAACTTGATGCCCTTCACCTGCTCGTTCTTCTCGGCAAGTTCTTCTATAACGTCCCATGAACGGTCGGTAGAACCGTCGTTCACGAAGATAACCTCGTATGTGAAATCGTTGGCGTTCATCACTCGCTTGATCCAGGCGAAGAGTTCTGGCAACGATTCTTCCTCGTTGAAAAGAGGAACGATAACTGAAATATCCATTTTCTTATATTGATGTTATTGATATTTTCTTATTGATGTTAATGCGATTGCTGTTTTGCTGTCTTCAGCTTCTTTGCCATGATACCTGCGATGATAGGGCTCAGTATGGCTCCTGTCACCAGGTCGGTAATCATGAACATGGATGCCCACGCAATTGGCTTCATCATCGAGATGGCATCGAGGAGCATCTTTGATTCCTCAGCCGTCAGCTGGTAGACCTGAGCCAATGTCTGATAGTTTTCCTGGAGCTGGCTCATGAACATGCCGGTGTCCATGAAGCGGAACCACAGGTATTGCGTGATGGTGAGCAAGAGGGTGGCATAGAAGAATGTCTGGATGCAATAGTACAGTCCGTGGCGGAAGGAGATGTGCCCGCCTCTCACCTGGTCGCGGAAGATTCTCAATCGCTTGGCCACGATGAAAGGGGTGGCAACGATGAGCAGGTTGGAAAGCAAGCCCAGGATGTGGTATTTGGGCTCCACAGCCAGCATGGTGCAAACAAAACTGATGACCCATACGGTGCCGAGGATGGTACCATCTTGACGGGCAAAAGCTTTGGTCTGTTTAATCTTGCCAGTATCGATGACGTAGATCTTCGGCTTCTGCTCCTGTCCGTTCATCTTCTTTTCTTCTTGATTCTCTTTATTATCTGTATTCATATTTTTATTTGTATTTTCTACTAATCTAATATTCAATTTGCAAAAATACAACTTTTTTATTATATAAGGTGTAAAGGGGGAGAATATTTATATATAATTAAAGATAGAACGCCCTGAATGACAGAAATATTTTTGTTTATTATGTCTTGGGGTGAGATTCTGCTCCTTGCAGGGAGATTCAACGCCTTGCTGTGACGAGGATGTAAAGGGATGAAAAACAAAAAAGGAACCTTCTGAAAGAAGATTCCTTTTTGAGCCTCTTGTCGGATTCGAACCAACGACCCCGAGATTACAAATCACGTGCTCTGGCCAACTGAGCTAAAGAGGCGGGTGGACAAGCGATTCATATCGCACCGCTACAACCAAGTACCCTTGCTATGTTCCCATCCTGGGGGATTCCGAGGGAGCTGGTCGTATGAGACTTGTCCGTCTCATATACTTGAAAGCGGTTAGTGCTTTTAAGCGAGTGCAAAAGTACTGCTTTTTTCTGAACCTGCCAAATCTTTTGCCGAAAAAGTTTTGGATGTTAACGTTTGTTTAGAAAAAGGAGACGGAAATCTGCCTCCTTTTTCCTGTTTCACCTTATTATATAGAGGAAGAAGCAAATGAATTCTTCACTCTTCACTCTTCGTTTTTCACTTAAAAGTCCACAACCGTGATTCCTGCACCGCCAAACTGCACATGCTCATCGGCATAATGCGTAACATTCGGAACGCTGCTCAGATACTGGCGGATTAACTGGCGAAGGATACCATTGCCCTTTCCATGCAGAATTCTGACTCGTGGCATACCCACCAGGATGGCATCGTCAATGAAATACTGCACGGCATTCAGAGCCTCGTCACCACGCATGCCTCTCACGTCCAGATCCTGATGGAAGTTGGTCTTGTGGGCATCGATGGTCTTGCGGGTCTCCTTGCTGATGCCGTAAGATGCCAGATTCTCCTTGCGCTCCTCGGTCTTATCCACATTCTCCACGATAGCCGTGGCGTGCTCCTGTCGGTTGAGTCGCATCTTGGTTCTCATGCCTCCGAAAACGGCTGTGGCTGTATCGCCACTGATGCTCTCCACCTTTCCGATGGTGGTCAGGCCCTTGATGCGCACGGTATCGCCCACCTGAATCTCGCGCTTGCTGTCAGCCTGCACCTTGTTCTGGGCATTGCGCAGGGCAGCCGCAGCCTTCTCCTGGTTCTCCTTCTTCTCAGCCTGTCGCTTGGCATGGCGCTCCTTGCGCTGCTGAATCTGGGCTATCTTCTTGGCTATCTTGTCATCCGATTCCTTGGTGTCAATCTCCTGAACCTCCTGCTTGAAGGCATCAAGCTCCTGACGGATGCGGCGGGTTTCCTCCTTCTCCGCCTGACTTTCTCGAATCTCTCGGATGGCATTCTCTATCTTCTTGTTGCTCTCCTTCAAGAGTTCGGCAGCCTCCTCCTTCGCCTTCTTGAGGATAGCCTTTCTGCTTCGCTCGATGTCCTCGATGTCGTTCTCATACTTGGAGATGGTTTTTTCCATATCCTTCTCGCGCTGATGGATATTCTGGCGCTTGTTCTCCCAGTATCGCTTGTCGCGGACGATGTCTTGCAGATACTTGTCGCTCTGGATGTATTCTGAACCCACGATATCCGAAGCCTCCTTGATTACCTCTTCCGGCAATCCGATCTTTCTCGCAATTTCGATGGCGAAGGAAGAGCCTGGTCTGCCGATGGCAAGCTGGAAGAGGGCCTTCATTTCGTGGCGGTCGTAAAGCATCGCGCCGTTTACCACGCCCTCGTGACTATCAGCAAAATGCTTCAAGTTCTGATAGTGGGTGGTGATGACGCCGTAAGCCTGCTGCTTGCAGAACTTGTCGAGCACGGCCTCGGCGATGGCTCCACCGATGCCCGGTTCGGTACCGGTACCAAACTCATCTATCAGTATGATGGTGTCGCCATTGGCTGCCTTCATCATGTTCTTCATGTTCAGAAGATGGGAAGAGTAGGTACTCAGGTCGTTTTCCAGACTCTGCTCGTCGCCGATATCAATCATGATGTTCTGGAAGACACCCGTCTTCGAACGCTCGCTCACCGGGATACTCAATCCGCATTGCAGCATATACTGCAGCAAACCTACAGTCTTGAGGCACACCGACTTACCACCGGCGTTAGGACCCGAGATGATGAGGATGCGCTTGTCTTGCGTCAGGGTGATATCAAGCGGCACCACTTTTTCGTTTTTCTTCTGCAGGGATTGCTGGAGCAGTGGGTGGATGGCACGGATCCAGTCTACGTGTGGATGGTCGGCCACTTCCGGCTCTATCGCCTTGAACACATCGGCAATTTTCTGCTTCGCCTGAATCAGGTCGATGATGGCGAGGAAGCGGTAGCTCTCCAGGATTTCCTTGGAGAATGGGCGCACCTTGTTGGTGAAATCGGTGAGGATGCGGATAATCTCCTTTCTTTCCTCGCCTTCCAGCTCGCGCACCCGGTTGTTGGCTTCCACCACCTCGGTTGGTTCTATGAACACGGTCTTACCGGTGGCACTCTCGTCGTGAACGATACCCTTGATTCTTCGCTTCAGGGTAGGGATTACTGGGATAACCAGTCGGCCGTCGCGCAGGGTAGGGGTTACGTCTTTCTCTACCACGCCCTCGCTCTGGGCAGCTCGCAATATGCTGTAGAGGGTGCGTGAAATGCTTCCTTCGGTTTTCGCCAGTTCTCGTCGAATCTGGAGGAGTTCGGGGGTAGCATTGTCTCGTATCTTACCGAATTTGTCGAGAATCTGGTCGATGCGCTGAATCAGTTGCGGGAAAGTCATCACGTCTTTCGAAAGTCGGTGGAGGGCTGGGTAGGGATACTTCTTTTCTCTGCGCCATCCATCTTCCTGTTCGGCGTGTGCATCGTCTTCATCGCTGTGGTTCAGAATCTTCACCATGCCGGCGATGGTGGCGAGCGACCGTCTCAGGTCAAACAGTTCGTCCTCTTCCAGGTGGGTATTCTCCACACGGATACGGAGGATGCTCTCTCTTACGTCATAGAAATATTGCAGGGGGAAGTCTTCCACTTCCTCCATCAGTCGTCGGAACTCACGCACCTGCATGAGCCACTCGTTCACCTGTTCTGCGTCGCTGCTGAAAGCCATCTTGTCCACCTGCTCCTTGCCCAGTGGCGAGAGGCATCTTTCGCGCAGCATCTTTCGGATTTCGTTGAATCCTATCTTGTTTTCAAAATTATCTGGATAAATCATGGGTGCAAAATTACAACTATTTTGGCTAACTACCAAATATTTGAGCCTTTAAGTATATTTTTTCGCGTAGCATGCGATAGGCGTTTTCTTACGTTGGTAAGATATTCTGCCCAGTCGGCATCCTGTCGGCGGTTCCAGATATCCCCCAGGAAGGCTGCGCCGCCGAAGTTCCAGACTCGCAGTTGTGGGATGAATTGCGGAATAACGCCACCTAGGGCAATCACCTTTTCGTTGATGATGCCGTTGTTGCCGGCATCCTCCAAATCCTTGTTTGAAAAGCAATGCTTGTAGCCTTTTTTGGAGATGCTATCGAAGATAGGACTGAGAAAAACGTAGCTGAAAACAGCTTCTTTCTGTGCCTCTGTTACCTCCTCGAAACTGTGGCAGGAGCGGGACAGACTTCCCTGGAAGCCATCTGGTACTTGATGGTTTCGGCGATTCAGATGGATGCCGTGGAGATGATATTTCCCGCAGAGCGAAAAGTGGTCGTGAACCACGATTCCCGGATACCATTTCGGGTTGATTCCCTGCAGCAGTCGCTCGCAGTCTGCGATGCAGGAATCAGGCTTGCGCAGATGCAGCAAGTCGAGTCCTGCCTCGAAGAGCTGGTTGATGTAGTTTGCCTCATTCTCTATGAAATCGGGCATGGTAATAACAATCCATTTCATGATTATTCAAAGAATAGGGCTTTATGATTTAAAGAACAGGGCCTTCGGGTCGTAGAAATGGTTCACGGGTCCGTGTCCTTCTCCAATCTTTACGTCTTTTCCGGCAAGGATGGCGCCCGAAAGATAGGTCTTAGCCATGGCAATGGCTGTATTCATATCCATTTCTCGGGTCAGATAAGAGGTGATTGCCGAGGATAGGGTGCAGCCGGTGCCGTGAGTGTTTCGGGTATCAATGTTCATGCCGCGATAGCTGGTGATGAACTTTCCGTCTCCGAAGAGATAGTCAATCTTCTCGTTTCCTTCGAAGTGTCCGCCCTTGATGAGCACGTATCTGCATCCCAGCTTATTGATGGCTGAGGCTGCGTTCTTGATATCTTCCACATTCTGAATCTTGATGCCGGCAAGAATCTCTGCTTCCGGAATGTTGGGGGTGAGCAGGGTGGCAAGCGGCAGCAGGTCGTGGATGAAGACATCGAGGGCATCCTCCTGCATCAGTCGGCAGCCGCTGGTAGATACCATCACGGGGTCGATAACGAGATGTTGGAACTGGTCATCGTATTTCTTGAGGGTTTCGGTGATGGCGCGGATGGTATCGCAGTCGTTCACCATACCTATCTTGATAGCGTCGGGATGGATATCATCCATCACTGCCTCAATCTGTCCCTTAACGATTTCCGGTTCTACATTCTGTATGCCATATACTCCCTTGGTGTTCTGCACGGTGATGGCTGTGATGGCCGAACTGGCATAAACGCCCAAGGCCGACATCGTCTTGATGTCTGCCTGAATGCCGGCTCCTCCGCAACTGTCGGATCCGGCAATAGTCAATGCTGTATAGTATTTCATATCTTCTTTATCTTTATCCTTTTTATCCTTGATTTACTTATTTATCTTTGATTATTCTCTCAAGTTTCGCATGTAAGCTCCACACGCCCTGAAAGGGCAGAAGCTCCTAGCCCAGGGCATCGCCCTGGGTAATTATGGACACAAACTTGTCGCCCTGTAAGGGCAAAAGCTTTAAAATACTGGGCAATATACAAAGCTTTTGCCCTTTCAGGGCGCCTTGCTGATTGCCATTATCCCCAGGGCGATGCCCTGGGCTAGGAGCTTTTGGGCCTTCAGCCCGTTCTTGAACCACATGCGAAAGTTCAGTTATTCTTCTAATCCTTGATTTATCTAAAATCTGTTGGCAAAGATACGTTGTTTTTTTGTAAACTCCAAATAATTGGGTGCCGAGTAGTTGCAATTGGGTAAAAATCCCGTTTTTTATGAGGTTTCCGTAACTTTTTTGATTGTTTTTCACTCTTATTTTAAAATTTTATTGTACTTTTGCAGGAGTATTTTTAAGAAAGGCTGGTATAATTCTAAGATAAGATGCATATAGATTCATTATTTCTACTGCAGTTTGCATGTTTCATATTCATGCTCCTCAATGCCGCCATCGTGGCAGTCTCTCATCTGCATGTAAAATGGGAGAGCGAGCGTTATGAGCGTTCACGCTGGATGATTGTTGCCGCCATGATAGGACTGGCGATACAATATATGATGCAGATGATTTTTGGTTTCCGTGCTGCAGACGATGGCCTGGGGGCGGTCATCAACATCCTCGTCTATACCCCCTGTTTCTCACTCATCTCGATGGGTATCTATAACTTAGAGGCTTCCCGTATCAGTTGCCGGAAGATGAACCGGGTATGCGGTGGCATTTATGCTGTTATCCTCCTGGTCTTTTGCGTGAGTATCTATCTCCATCAAAGTCTGTTTATCCGAGAAGGACTCTATCTGATGCTCGCCCTGTTTGGTGGAAGTGTAGTCTATTGCATATTCATGATAATCAGAGAGATGCTAAGACGTAGGAAAATGCTGGAAACAATGACTGCAACGGATATGTTGCCCTACGTGAGATTTTCGCATGCCAGTGTTCTCATTCTTTTGCTTGCATTTCTCATCATGCCGGTTGCTATCCTGTCTACCTCTTTATTATTTATAGTAGGTCCTCTGGCATTGCTAGCCGTACTGTTCTTCAATCTTACGTTCGTAGCCCTCGGCTGCAGCTACATTCCTACGGACGAACTTTTGGATACGGAAGCTGAAAGCTGCGGGGTGGTGGAAATGGAAGAAATGAATTATGGGGGAACTGAAGAGCGCAGAATTCTGATACAGAACAAGCTTGATGAATGGTGTGCGCATTTGGGATATAAGGACTGTACGGTGAATATACTGACTCTCAGCCGTGAACTTGGTATTTCCAGGTATGATTTGTCTTTCTACTTTGAGCACTGTCTGAAGTCTACTTTCAGAACATGGCTCAGTGAGATACGTTTCGATGCGGCAAAAAAGATGATGCAGGAAAGGCCAGACTATAGCAATGACATCATTTCCCTGGAATGTGGCTTCTCTTCACGCACCTATCTGTATCGTATTTTTAAGGCTAAGGAAGGTTGTACTCCTACTGAATGGAGAGCCGGACAGGCAGTCACTGAAAAGTCAGTCTGATATTGCTCAATTCGTGTAGTGATATTGCCCAATTCGTGTAGTTTGTTTTGGGCACTCGTTGCCCGTACAATGGGCACTATGTGCCCAAAGCCTGGTCTCTCGATGCCCAGGCTTTGTTCTCTCGATGCCCAGGCTTTGTTCACTGAGTGCTCACACCTTGTTCACAGAGTGCTCAGGCTTTGGTCGTGCGTGATGTTTAAACATTCACGCTGCATGATAATTTCTATTGATTGTATCTTGTCAGCGCTTCCTTCACCATTTTGCCCCATGGCTTGATAAGGTCAGAAGTCCAATTGCCGGTGGCTTGGGCACGGGGAAGGAGCATGGAGCAGGTTTCGTCTTTATCGCTTACCGACCAGTTTACCCAGCTCACCTTATACTTCTCCATCACATCAAGCCATTTCTGATATTCTTCAGGTGCCAGAGGACCATTGCCTGATGCCTCCATGCCAGCACACTCCGATACAAATACCGGAAGACCGCTCTTGACGGCTGCTTCCAACTTATCACGCAAATAATCCTTGTGGGTGGCAGCATAGAAATGAAGAGTGTACATTACATTGTTAACTCCCTCTATAGGACTCTGCGCCACGAGGTCGATGTCCTGATCCCAATGAGGACAGCCCATTAGGATGATGTTGTCGGGATCATACTTTCTGATTTCTGAGATAATGGTCTTGGCATAGACCTTGAGATCTTCCCATTTGTCCTCAATAGGTTCGTTGTAGAGCTCGTAGAGAACGTTGGGATACTTGCCGTATTTCTGTGCCATCTTTCCAAAGAAAGCCTTGGCTTCCTCAGTGTGCATCTTGTGGGCATGCCAGTCGATGATAACGTAAGTGCCGTTCTTGATGGCTGCATCAACTACCTGTGTGATGCATTTCATGGCAAAATCAGGATTCTCCAGATAGTTGTCTTCTATCTGAATGCCCATGGCTGCACGAATAATGTTGGCATGCCAATCGTTAGCGAGCCACTTCACGGCTTGCTTGTTGTAAAATCGTGGCCAGATGTTGTGCCATCCCAGGCTTACGCCTCTCAATACTACAGGATTTCCACTTTGGTCGCACAATTGTGCACCATTTACTTGCAGCTGTCCCCATTGCTTAACAGGGTTTGTTGCATACAATTGCGCCATGCAGAAGATGGCGGCAATAATGGTCATTAGTTTTTTCATTATGTTTTATAATTGATTGATATATAATTTGCCGATGATTTGGTTTCTATCGCTGCAAATTTACGATAAATATTTGAATATCCCAAACGAAACGATAAAAAGTTTTAAGAAAAGGAGAAAAAAGAGGGATGGATCAGTAAATGAAGAAGGGTGGATTGATAATAAAGGGGGATATATAAATGAAAAAGCCTTCTGAAATTTCTTTCAGAAGGCTCTTGCGGAGAGAGAGGGATTCGAACCCCCGGTACCTCTCGGTAC
>CAKQCH010000021.1:0-31254 GCA_934216735.1 uncultured Prevotella sp. | reverse complement strand
AAGTAGGATTCCTTAAAAAAGGAAATCCTACTTTATAGAGCAACATGCCTAAAATAATCTTTCAACCACTTATGATTGCAAATCCGCTGGGACGCCTGGCGGAAGACTTGCTGGCTAGGACGCTGACGAATGGTTCGTAGATTGGGAGAAGCTTACACACGAAAGATATTTTTTCGCGAAAAAAGTATCAAAGTCTCATTTCTGACTTACAATAATAGGTTATAAAGCTAATACTCAACGCATTACCAAAATGACACTTTTCTCTTTCTTTTACAAGAAGTATCATTGAAGTATCATAAAAGCAGCATAAAGTATCACAAAAGCAGCATTAAAGCTGCATTGAAGCTGCATAATGAAGCACCAAAAGTACCATTAAGCAGCAACGCAACAACGTACAAGCAGCTTACATCAACGTCAAAACAGCTTACTCACGATATTTCACGATGTTGCCCAGAAACAGTCCCAAACTTTGGGCATCTGTTGCCCAAAGTTTGGGCAACAAATGCCCAGCACATGGGCTGTCGATGCCCATCACGTGGTCTCTGAGTGCCCACCCAACGGGCATCGAGAGACCAACCAATGGGCTGATTTCTAAGAGATATCAGCAGTAACTTCTAACAATATCAACATGACTTTTCCTGATTTCAGTAGACACTCCTTATGACTTTTCCTGATTCCAGTAGACACTTTTTTACTTTATAAACCAAAAAGGTAGACACCCCATTCTCTTGATTTAAGTCAACTATCCACCACGATTTGCAATAAAACAAAGAAAAAATTTCCGGCATTCGCATATTTCCTATACCTTTGCCGACGAATTCCAATATTAAGAAGATAGAAAACAACGTGTAATTTTTAAATAAAAGATTGATTATGAAGAAAATTATGTTGAGCCTCGCTATGGCTCTCGTTTCTGTATGCGCTAGCGCACAGGTTTACATCGGTGGTACTGCTGGTATCTCTAGCAACAAAATCGGTGATGGTGACAGCAAGACTGCTTACAAGCTCATCCCAGAGATTGGTTATCAGTTCAATAACAAGTGGGAAGCCGGTATCGAGGTAGGTATCCAGAAGGGCGAAGTTTGCAAGCTTTCTGCTGTAGGCGATGCAACAACCTTCACTATTGCTCCTTACGTTCGCTATACAGCCGTTGAAACCAAACTCGTAGACTTCTTCTTCGAGGGTACTATCGGTTACGGAAGCGTCAGCAAGGGCGGTGGCGACTTCTATGAGGTAGGCATCAAGCCAGGTTTGGCTGTTAAGCTTTCAAACCATGTTGATTTCATCACCAAGGTGGGTTTCCTCGGTTACAGAGGTTATTCTCCTGAGCATGGAGAAAGCTCTTCAACATTCGGTGTTGATGTAGATGCAACCAACATTTCTTTCGGAGCTATCTATAAGTTCTAATATCTATGCCGGATGTCTATCCGCCGTTGGCGAATGGGCATCCGGCATTGCCGTATAAGCATCTGCCATTGCCGTACGTGCATCCGCCACTGCCGGATAGAAATTTCCACGAAACCTGCCATCATTTAAAGCCAAACAGAAGAATACAAGAAACAGGCACTAAAAACAAGAAACAGGCACTAAAAACAAGAAACAAACGCAAAACACAGAAAACAAACGCAAAGCACGCATCTTAGGCTTTCGTATACAGAATTATAAAATAGCAAAACAGTTAAAGATATACTCCTTTTGAAATTATTTCAGAAAAATTGAAAGCACTTTAGCTAAAAAACACTATCTTTGCAGCATGAATTCTGCTATCTACTGAAAGTAGAAAAGAAAAGAGCAGAATCAAATTCAATTAACTGGGTTCTGACTAGAATAAGTTAAAATAGAATATGAAAGTAGAAATATGTACATCATCTGATGCACATTCCTCAGGAGATCAGGAAAAATCTCCTAGCACTGGACTTACCTCCAGCGCCCTCCCCGAAACGGCGAATCCTCAAAAAGAGGAAAAACACCAAGTAGGGGTGTCCACCAAATATGCCCTTTCGGAAACTAACCAAAAACCGAAAATCAACCATCCAGAAGCTCATTGGTATGCTCTCAGAACCACCTACGGAAGAGAAAAAAAGGCATACGACTATCTGGTGAGCAAGGGCGTAAAGGCTTTCTGCCCTACCCTTCACGTAACCAAGGAAGTGAAAGGCGAACGCAGAGTGGTCGTGGAATCACGACTGCCCAATATCTTCTTCGCCCACGGCACGGAGGAGGAACTGAAACTGTTTGTCTACGACAACGTGAATCTTCCCTTTCTCCGCTTCTACTACCGCCACTTCCATCAGGGTTCCAGAATCCAGAAGACACCGCTCATCGTGCCCGACTATCAGATAGAAAGTCTCAGAATCATCTGTGAATCAGAGGCAAACGATGTATTGCTGGTGCCGGAAAACGAGCAGAAGTTCAAGAGCGGACAACGGGTAAGGGTGATAGACGGTAAGTTCAAGGGTGTGGAAGGAAGAGTGGCACGATATCACGGGCAGCAGCGAGTGGCCGTCATCATCGACGACATCGCTACCATCGCCACCGCTTATCTACCTAGCGCCTTCCTGGAATTCATCGAATAAAGATTGGTATTGATTCAAATTCAGTGGTTACATTCATTGATTTAAATTGTCTAACGTGCGATATGCGATATACGAGAACATTACTTTCCATGATATTCGGCTTCAGCATGAATGCAGCGGCACAGGTGTCTACCACCGATTCTGCATTCATTCACGACTCGCGCCCTATCATCCCGTTTGTTGTCGGCAAGAAAGACATTGAGCAGCAGGACAGAAAATGGATTACCAACTATCTCATTCCTAAATTGAAGGCATTGGGCGACAGCGGCATCATCATCGGTCGCGCCTCTGCATCTCCAGAAGGTTCCCTACAAATCAACACTCAACTCGCCAACGCACGCAAGGCTTCCATGAATGCTTTGCTCAGCAGCTACGGCATCAACACGAATCTCATCCGCTACGATGTGGCGCCGATGGATTTCCCGCTGATGAGGGCACTGATGAAACTCAGGAAGGATGATTACCTCCCGGTGGTGGATTCGCTGATGAACCAATATGCTGCCGACGTGGTGCTGCTCAAGGAGGCGATGATAAGGCAAGACAGGGGAAAGCTGTGGCAGCACCTCTATCACAACTATTTTCCAAGCCTGCGATCGGTGAGAATCATGGCTATCAAAAGGGCGGAAAAGGAAGAGGATAAAAGAGAAGAGATTGAAAGAAAGGAGAATGAAAGAGAAAAGATTGAGATAGAAAAGATTGAAAAGATTGAAAAGATTGAAGAGATAGAAAAGATAGAAAAAGAAGAGACGGAAGGCGATGAACGCCGCGAACTGATGAGCGTGAAGACCAATCTGCTCTTCGACCTGGCTTACATGCCGGGATACAACCGCTTCTGTCCCATCCCCAACGTGGCGATAGAGTTCTATCCGCTTCGTGGTCATTTCACCTACGGAGCCAGTTTCGACACTCCCTGGTGGAAACACTACAGCAAGCACAAGTACTTCCAGCTGCGCAACTACCAGGTTCACACCCGCTACTATCTGCGCCGGGGCGACATAGAAGAGCGGAAACCGGGAAAAGGGGCGGCTTTCAAGGGATTCTTCTTCAGTGCCTACGCGCACGCGTACCTATATAATATATGCTTCTCTGAAAAGAGGGGATGGGAAGGAGAAGGATGGGGAGCCGGAATGGGAGTAGGATATGTGATGCCGATAGACAGGAAAGAGCACTGGCGACTGGAATTCGGCCTTCAGCTTGGCTACCTGAATACGCTCTACGACCCCTACCAGTGGCGATGCCCCGTGGATCCCGACACCGACGCCAACCGCTACTACTACAAGTGGTATGGCAATGCCAAGGATTTCAAGAAACGCCAGCATAGCTATTCGTGGATAGGTCCTACCAGGGTGGAAATCACGCTGAGCTACGACCTGATTTACCGACACAAGGAAAGGAAATAAGACGATGCGACACTTACAATTGTTCTTTGTACTCTGCTGTGTGGCAATGATCAGCTGCCAGCGCGACCCGATGCTCTATCTGCACGAGGACGGCAAGGACGCCACCATGGACCTGCCCAACATCGACGTGGAGCTGCAGGCCATCTGGAACTACAAGCTAGAGTACGACGTAACGTACGACTGGAAGGCGGAATGGAAATACAACTGGGATGCCACCGACGTGGAACTCTTCGGCAAGTTGGGCTATACCGAGCCTGATGCCTTTGAGATTCGCCGCTACTACACGGGCTTCACGCCCAACGGCCCACACGACGCTCCCTACAAGCATACCATCACAGGCAGAGACCTCACGGCCAACTACGACTATGGCTACTGGGACATCCTGGCATGGAACTACATCGACCCACCCGACGGCATTCAGAGCATTCGCATCGACGAATCCTCCTCCTACGACGAGGTGACTGCCAACACTGGCGAGACGATGATGGCTGCACCCCATTACAGCACGCGCTTCTCTCACTCCTTCTATCAGCCGGAGGAGCTGTTTGCAGGATACGAGAGTGCCATCGAGATCAACAAGAACCTCGACGGATTTGACTTTGATGCCGACCGCAACGTGTGGGTGAAGAAGCTCGACATGAAGCTGCAACCCATGGCATACATCTACCTGGTGCAGGTGATATTGCGAAACAACAACCGCAATGGTCGAATCATCACCTCCATCGACGGCAACGCCAACCTCAGCGGTATGGCTCGTTCGGTAACGCTCAACACGGGCATAACGGGTTCCGATGCCATCACGGTGAACTTCAGTATGCGAATGAAGAAGGACATAGCTCTCCAGGATGGTACTAAGGTTGATATCATAGGAGGCAAGGTTCTCACCTTCGGCATCCCGAAAGTCAATCCGAGTCGCCTCGACACCCGAGCATACAAGGAGTCGCTCAAGGAGGTGGGCACAGCCGACTTGAACAACCGTCATTATTTCGACCTGTCGATGCAGTTCAACAACGGCAAGGATTCAACGTTTGTCTTCGACGTAACCGACCAGGTAAGAAAGCTGTTCCGTGGCGGAGTCATCACCATCGACCTCGATATGGACACGATTCCAGTACCTAGCCGCCCTGGCGGTTCCGGCTTCGATGCCGTGGTAAAGGATTTCGAGGAGAAGCAATGGGAGTTTGATATGTAGGAATGAGTTTGATATATAGTCATGAAGCGTAACAAGCTTTTCAGGATATAATACGAGAATATAAATTATACGAGAATATAAAATTAAAAAAATTACATGAATATGAAGAAATATTATTTTGTTTCAGCGATTGCAGCCTTGGCATTGGCCAGCTGCGCAAATGATGATTTCCTTGGCGAAGTTCCAGGAAATAACCCTAGTGCCGTAAATGGTAAAGAGATTAGCTTCAGTGGTGAGGCAGGAAAAATGAGTCGTGCTGGTGAGACTACTGGCGAAGCTGCAGCAAAAGCACTTAGCAATAAGTTCGTTGTATTTGGAACTAAAACAAAGGGCCAAACAACTACTACAGTTTATGACCATTACAATGTTGAATACAAGAATTCTGCTTGGGATTATCAAAATTTGGTTTTTAATTCATTGAATGCAAAAAGTTCAGAGAATACAGAAACTAAACAATCTCTCAAATATTGGGATCTCTCTGCAGATAAGTACAATTTTGTAGCTTTTTCTTTTGGTTCAGCAACTCAAGGCGATAATGATAATCAAGTTAAGGCTAGCAAAGTAACCAATACCAATGGATATACTTATACCCTCACTGGAAAAATCACAGAACTTGTCAACTGCTATATTGCAGATCAAGTAGAGGCTACACCTAGTGACTACGCATCTGGAAAGCAGAAAGTTAGCTTTACTTTCCATCCATTAGGAACCAAAGTGAATATTGGTCTTTATGAGGATATACCAGGTTATTCTGTAAAAGAAGTAAAATTCTATAGCAGCGCCAATGACGCAAATCCTAGTGAGACACCAACACTTTTTGCAAACACACCAACAATTCCGACAGGTTCAGAAAAGGAAACTATTACTGTCTCTTTTGACGAAAATAAAAAAGTAAAGACAGAGTGGAATGCAGCTTCAACTACAGGTTCAGCACGCCAATTAGCAACTAGAACAGATGAAGCCACAGTAACCAATAAGGCTACCACCATCACATTTGATAATTTGTCGAAAGTAGCAGCTGAAGGTTTAGAGGGTGGTTCATCAGAATATATTGGACGCGATAAGACAACTACCATTTCTAAGCCAGCAAATTCTAAAGCTATTCTTCCTTGTGGCAAGGTTGGCGAGCTTACTCTCAAAGTAGATTATACATTGATATCTACAGATGGTTCAGCTGAGACTATCAATGTCAAGGGGGCTACAGCAAAAATTGCATCTGATTACACTAATTGGACAGCCAATAAGTCATTTACCTATATCTTTAAGATTTCAGACAAGACAAATGGCTCTACAGGTGGCACTGGTACTGCTGCAGGTCTCTACCCTATCGAATTTGATTCTGTTATTGCAGAAGAAGGAACTGGTAACAATAATCAGGATATTGAGTTTAACAGTTCAAAATAATCCCCATCCAAATTCAATGAATGTTTAAACACATTATATTCATATTCTTTATGGCTTTATGCCTGTTGTCCTGCTCCTCTTCGGGGCAGGACGACCCGTTTATACCAGAGCCTCAGCAAGTGGGGATTTCTTTTGGCGGAAATAGCGGTTCATGGCAGGATGCCAGTTCTCGTGCAGGAGATGGTGAAACGGGATTGGAAAAGCTCTTTTCTTCCTTTAAAGTTTGGGGATACAAGACCCAAAATGACGATGGAAGCACAAATGAAAATGGAGGTTCAAACAACGACGGAAGCTTAAACTCTTCTATCCAAAAAGTAATGTATGGGTATCTGGTTGATTGGAATTCTTCATCCAATGACTGGGAGTATATCGGGACATATAACGCTTCCCTCAATCTCCACCAAACCATCAAATACTGGGATTATTCCGCCCTTCATTATCACTTCTGGGCTTATGCTCCTGCTGATGCCCCCGGCGTAACCGCCAGCGAGAACACGAATACCAATTCGCATTCTATCACCATCCCTTACGAATTCAACTCCAACGCCACCCTTACCTCCACCCCTTATATCTCGAATCTCTGTACCCCGAAAATCGGAGAACAGGTAAAACTTACCTTCGTTCCCCTTATCGCCAAGGTAAGATTCAAATTCAAATACAACGATAAACAGATTGCTTCCATCACAGAAATCTCCTTCCGGGATGAACGATGGATTTCAACTGGCAATGGCAATTTCCAATGGTCAGGAGAATCAGCAGTAGATAAAACCCCTGTTGCAGGAAAAATCATTGTCACTTATCCCCTTTCGGGAACCAGCACGGATGTTTCCAAAACCTGGGAAACAGAAACAACCAAACGAGGCATTCTCGAACTCACCATCCCTTACGAAGAAGATGCCGACGAGAACCATCAAACCGAGATTCGCCAGAAATGGTATTTCATGCCACCCATGGATATCGCCCATTACAAACAAGGCAATTATATCCTCTCCGCCAATATAGAAGGAAACCAAGTCACCGCCACCGTCGGCAGCGAATACATGCAGTGGAAGGCAGGCTTTCAATATACCTACATCTTTAAGGTTTCGGAAACCACTTCCAGCATCACCTTCGCCGAAGTAGAGGTGGAGCAATGGAACAAAAATTCCAATCTCGACAACAACGGCACTGGTACCAGCGACTGGTAAAACCCAATTCCTCAACAAAACGAAGAAATAGAAATATATGAAGAAACTGAAATATATCCTCAGCCAGTTTGCCATCCTCGCAAGCCTCAGCGCCTGCGACAGCAGCGATATGCCCGTACAGCATTCTGACCATTACGACGAAATCACCTTCACCGTAGAAACCCAGAAAGTAGAAAACCAGAAGGCAAAAAGCCAGAATGCAGAAACCCGTGCCAACGAGTACGAGAAATACGACCCTGTCCGACACCCCGTACAGATGGGCGTATGGGGATATTACTATGCCGTAAAACAGCTGGGAAATGCTGGAACTTCTATCTTCAACAACCAGCTGGTAAGCTACGACAGCAGTAAGAATGCCTGGGGATATGCCAATCCGAAGAAATGGGAAGAGTTCACGGAAGCCCGCCATTTCGATTTCTTCGCCTACATGCCTTATCAGGAGGGAACAGGAAGCAGCATTGCTATCAGCACCGATGCCGATAGCCATACCGACACCTATACCCTCTCCGTTCCTTACGCCCCATCAGGCTCTTCGTCTTCTTCATCAACATCATCATCAACTTCTTCTTCATCATCAACCTCTTCATCCAATTCCCCTTTCCTCTTCGATGCTCAAAATGCACCTATCATCTGTGCCCTTCCTGAGCATAGAACGGTGAAATCAGATCAGGATGAAAAGCTCTCGTTTGAACATACCGTGAAGTTCAAGTTTGACCAGACGCTGATTGGCTACAGACTTCTCTTCAAACTCGACCCTACGATGGGAGCCATCCGCCAGTTTTATATCAAAAGCGTGAATATCACGGGCGAGATTCCTACCAGCGGCACCATCACCCGAGCGTTCACCTACAGTACCAACACGAAGAAATGGACAGCCGGCAAGATAATATGGAAGGACATCGCCACAAGAACCTATACGAAGGATGCTCCCGTCAGCATCCCTTATCAAAATACATCATCTTCTGAAAACCAATCATCTTCAGAAAATCAATCATCTCCGTCTCTGGAAATCCCAACTACGGAATATCAGCCATGGGGCGACATCTTCTACACCATCCCCCTTGCCTCCTTCCAGCCATCCATCAACGTAACTTACGATGTGAAGATGACGACGCAGGATGGCAAAACCCTTATCACCCGAAAGGATGTGACATCCTCCATTCTTCTGAACAAGGATAATTTCAGCAATATCAATACCGGCTCTACCGCCACCATCAATTCCATCCGCATCCTTATCCAACCCCGTTATCTCTACGTGATGAGCGACCAGGATGCCTACACGGGATATCTGCTGATAGATTAACTGATAAAGTAAATAACTGACTAACTGAATTTTAGAGAAAAATGATCATACATTCTACAAATATCATACGCAGAAACCTGATGATGCTCCTCGCCTTCTGGCTGATGAGCATCCAGGCAGTATGGGCTCAAAGCCTCAGCAAGAAAGATATTCAGGAAACTTGCAATTTCAAGGAAGGAACCATCTCGTTTACCATCCCTGAGGGTAAGATTCCGGAGGGCAAAACGTGTACCTGGACGGTTAAGGTTAAGGCAGATGAAAAGGAAAATGAGAAGGAAGTGACTGATGCTGATGGTAAAAAGGTATCAGCAGACGGCAGGATATTGACCCTGAACCTGAGTCAGGAAACCCTTAAGATAGAAGTATCGTATACCGACGCTGATAATAATCAGCAAACAGTAAGTCTCGACGATGTAGAGCCGAAGGTTTACGGCAAGGAATACAACGGCGAAAAATTCTATGCCAAAGACTATGCTGGCGGAGATGGTACGAAAGATAACCCATGGAAAATCAGCTCTGACCTGGAACTGGCGAAGCTGGCACTAGATGTGACCAACGGAAAATCCCAAACCATGTATTCCGGCAGATACTTCCAGTTATCAGATAATATCGACCTGAGCAAAGGTATCTGGATGCCTATCGGAACCTTGAACGACACCAATGCCGGTTTCTTTGGAGGAATATTTGATGGTGATGGAAAGACCATCAGCAACATGAAGATATACTGGACAACCAATGGTACAAAAGAGGCATCGTGGGGTCTTTTCTCAAGATTGAGGGGAACAGACGAGAGCCACTATGCCACCGTCACGAACCTGATTATCGAGAATGCAAGTCTCGAAACCCAGAAGGATAAACTTCCCACCGGAACGGGTACGGTAAAAATCGGTATCGTTGCCAGCGATCTGGTTGATTATGCAGAAGTGAGCAACATCATCATCCGAAAATCAAAAATTACCGACCTCGAAGAGAAATACACAGCAGCCAATGTCTGCCGAATTGGCGGTATCATCGGTTATCTGAACAATAATAACAATAAAGCTATTTTTAGAATCTTCAATCTTTCCTCTGATACGGAAATCAATATACACAAGAATGCCACGCTTAATAAAGCGAAAAGTGTAACTGTTGGCGGTGTCATCGGTTGTGCAACCAAGTGGGGTAAAGGCACAAAGAACATTCCACCTACCAACATCTATGTTCATGGCAAGAAAATGATTACCAATAAGGCAGGCAGCGCAGGTAACATTGTAGCCTTTTATGATTCAGGCTATCGGGGAACATACGTGACCAACCATGGTGCTACCATCAATACCTGGTTCTACACTCAAGAAGTAGGAACAAACACCTACTCAGATGGTAACATCAAGGAAATAGCCGAATTTGGCAAGGAATTTACGGATATCAACAATAATTTCATCAATGCCAATCAACTGGAAAAGAAAACCTGGACGTATTCTTCTACTTCCAAAACGTTTTCTTTCAGTTCCGTACATCTGACTTTCAATCGTGCAACAACAGACGTGCTGAAAGTATTGACTGATACAGGAGAAGAATCAGGAGAGCAATACGACTGGTATGTTACTGATGAGAAAGGAGAATGGAAGAAAGTGGAAACAGCTGCCAGCAATTCATTTACCTTGCCTCGTCAGGATTACGACCAGAAAGTATATGCCATCGGTGGCGGTGCACGCACCAATGCCATGCAGGTAAAGGCAATTCACGTAAATGCATCTCTGGCTACCAGCGGCAATACCTATACCGTAACAGTTACCAACGATACAGAGGAGAAATATAGCAATGAAGCTTTGGGATTGGATATCAAATACCAGTGGTATAAGGGCGATACCAAATTATCAGAAACTTCCTACAGCTTTAAGCGTCCATCTACTGCATCCTATAACGATAAATTCAGCTGTCATATTCTCGTTACTTCGGGCGGAAAGACTTTTCTCAATACCCGTGTAAGTGTCACAACGGTGGTTTATCTGAAACCAGCCACAGCAATAACAGATGACGTTAAAAAGACGGAAGAAGGAAATATCACGAATGATGAATATGGTTATTCGGCAGAGAAACCTATGCTTACCTGGAGGGGAGCCTACAGCAAGCTTTCGAAAGCTGGTTCATGGGATGAGAACATCATCGTATTGATGGGTGAAAGCAACAAGGATGTTACCAATGACAAGGCTACCGGTTTCAATATTACAGACAATAATATCGGAGGTAATATTCTTACCAAAGAAAAATGGGACAATGCCAAAAAGGATTCTCCACTTTTCCGTAACGTGACCATCACCGGCGAATATAGTGATTATAAAGATGGCGGTTCCATCGAGATTACTAGTCTCGATAAGGGTCTCCCTCTTTGGGGAGATACCCGCTTTGAGAATATCACCTTTAAGAATACAGCCAGCGGAACAAACTCCTATAAGAACATCTTCTGCCAATACAATAACCTGGAGATGGGTAAAGGTATCAAGATGGAAGGTTTCAAAGATAATGCTATCAATTATGGTACCATTGATGGTGCCGTAACCACACCTATGCAGATATTCGGCGGTTTCAGCAACGATGGTCGCTTCTATCCGCTGAACAACCCAACGAATATCAAAGCCTTCGAAGAATCCATGCCTCATGGCAAAGAGGGATTCAGCATCACCATCAAATCGGGATTCTATTCTGCCATCTGCGTGGGTGGTCGTCAGACTATCGCCCAAGACACCAATGGTAATCAGCTGAATGGTGTGATGGGAACGCCTAACCAGCCTATCAAATGTACCATTACGATGGATATCGACAGAGCATGGAACAACCAGAATAATACGCCGAGAGAGGTCCTCATGTCTGATAAGACCAAAGAGACCAGATCCAACGATTACGATGCCGGTATCATCCTTGCCGGAAACCACGAGGGTGCCATGTATGCCGATGTGGATATCATCATCAAGAGTGGTAAGGTGGCTCGTATCGTAAACGGAACCTTGGGAGCACAGACAGAGTTTGAACTCACCTACAACAACCAAACATACAAGGTGCCTTGCAATACCTATATGGGTAGAGCCAATATCACCCTCGACCCAGAACATTCAGAAAACAATACGATAGAAAAAAAGAATGTCCGCGTGGTTGTTACCGAACTTTATGGCGGTAGTATGGGACGTGGACATACGGGTAGTGTATATATCAACAACCCATTCTATGGCAACAGCACCATCACCATCAACGGTGGAGCCTTCAAGATTCTGCCAGATAACAACACAAAGAAGAGCAATATCCTCTGCGGTATCTTCGGTGCAGGAGCAGGTGGTATGAATGGTATCGGTTATGGTAAAGACGATGCTCTAACCCATACACCTGATGCAAGCATCGCCTACTGGAATGATTCTAAAGACGTGATGCTTTATGGTCCTTACTCAGAGGCCAAGAGCAATCTGGTTTCCTACCATTGCTATAACACAGGAGATTATACTTATACCGATGTAGATCCTCTCAAAACCAACACCCAAATCATCATCAATGATGGTATCTTTGGTTCTACAGCAGAGAAAATTGACGGCATCTATGCCGGAGGTAGCGGATATATGAGTCCGGGATTGTGGACATCTTCCGGTGCCATCCCAAGTAAGACGGGCGGTAATGTATATGGAAAAGAGGGAGAAACTGTTGATTCTCTTACCATCAACGGCGGAGAATTTTATTGCAAGAACGGTATCTTTGCAGGTGGACGAGGCACCAACCAGTATTATTCCGACGATCCTTATGGTGGTGTTGCCAGCAACTATACAGCCCTCGGTCAGACCTATGGCAATGTAGCGCTCAATATCAACGATGGAATCTTCCATTGCCCTATCTTCGGCGGCGGATATGGTGTGGCGGATGCAAAATTGTATGTTCCCAAAAACACAACCGACCCCAATATCATCACTACTCTCTCGGATATGGCTCGCATCTACGGCAAATCCAATGTCACCATCTATGGCGGAACCTTCTTTGACAACATCTATGGAGGTGGCGATATGGCTGTAGTAGACAACGGAGATGAAGATGCCACCAATGTGATTATCGGCGATAAAGCCGACATTCGTGGTTCTGTCTTTGCCGGTGGAAAAGGAAGAAAGAGACGTCTTACTGATCCTGTGGCACCAGTCACGGTATCAACAGACGGCTTTACCAAAAGCCCAGAAGAAGTGGGAAAGGTGTTTGGCGATACCAACGTCACCTTTACTGGCAGCAGCCAGCAGGCACCTTCCATCTATGGCGACATCTATGGCGGCGGCAACTATGCGCAGGTAGCTGGCAGCACCCATGTCAACATCTTTGCTGCCAACTTCGCCGGACAGGTATTCGGTGGCGGTATGGGTAACATCAAGGATGAATCGGGTAATGAATTGACCGACAAGGAGAAGTTCACTTCTGCCGATGTTACAGGCAGTAACGTAACCCTGGCACAGGATATGGGCGGACAGGAAGAAGGCGATGACGGAAAGCCAAAGGACAGCTTCTCCATCAATGTCATCTGGAACAAGATATGGGATGCAGTAAATAATACGTTCATCGAATGGAATCCCGAAAACGGTGAAAACCGTTCTTCTTTCTTCGGAAAAACCAAAGAAGATGCAGAAAGCGCCAAGGAACATTTCCTGAACCCTCATAATATCTATGGCGGCGGCAATCTTGCCTGCAATGTAGAAGGTACTGCCGTGGTAGAGGTGCTGAAGGGTATGACTCCTTTCGACCTTCTGAATACAGAAGAATGGAAGAATTCGTATAACGACAACAACTTCCCTCACTTCTCGGTATTCGGTGGCGGATATGGCGAGCACACCACCGTAGCCTTCACTGATGTAACCGTGAATGTGGAAGGAGATTATGGCGACTATGATGCAGAGGTGGATGATGATGACGATACCGAACAGATGGCTCGTCCTCACAACCGCAGAAACGCCGCAAAGACTACCATCCCTGTCTTCGACAACTCCAAGGGTATTCCAAACTTCACCATCCTGGGCGTATTGGGTGGCGGATATGCCGGCACCGTGAACAGAAGCACCAAGGTAACCGTAGATGGCAACACCTTCCTGCACCGTGTATATGGCGGTGGATTCGGCGACCCTTACAAGGATGCAGATAATACGACAGGTCAGATTGGTGATATTAAATACGAGGGTTCACGTACAGAGGTTTTTGTGAAAGGCGGAAATATCTATGGCGATGTTTTCGGCGGCGGTGCCGGTGTGGCACCAAAGACTGCTGCTGGTACTCACTTCTTCAACGTGGCTCGTGTCATCGGCAATACCAAGGTTGAGATTTCCGACGATGCCAAGATCTATGGCAAGGTTTACGGTGGTGGAGATATGGCGAATGTAGGACCGGAAAATTATAAGCCGGTTTACAGCAATAAGCCACTAAGCTCTTCCAATATCGATAAAGATAAAGGTAATATCATCTATGATGATGAAATCAATCCATCATATAGAGCAGCAGACTACCGCACCCTGGTGAATATCATCGGCGGTGACATCTTCGGTTCGGTGTTCGGTGGCGGTAAGGGTCTTCGCAGAGAAGAGGCTCAGTATTATGACCAGGTGGGTCGGATCAACGGCAACACCATCGTTCACGTTGCCAATACTGCGGCAACATCCATCAATTCCATCGCTCTCGATTATTACGGCAATACCGTGCCAAACATCTGGTACAACATCTATGGCGGTTGTGCCTACGGCACTGTAAACGGCAACACCCTGGTGCATATCGAGGGCGGTATGCTGGGTCGTGACGTCTTCGGTGGCGGCTACGGAGATATAGAAATATCTGAAGAGAACCAGGATACCCAGGAAGTGCTCGGAGAAAAGGATACCCAGAACAAGGCTACCTATGCCAACATCCTCGGCAATACCAAGGTGCAGATGGATGGCGGTACCTGGATATGGAACCAGAATGCCGATATCAACGGCAATATCACCACCTGGCTGGCAGCACAAGGCAACGGCAAGAAAATCTGCAACTCCATTTCTGAATTCAAGGAGATGATAGAAGATATCCAGAAGGCTGAAACCAAAGACCAGCTCACCAACGCCAAGGCAAAGGAGGCTATCGAAAGAATCATGAACGATGAGGACAGTCAGCAGTTCTTCAGCTTCACAAACGAAAAACTCCTCTCGGGAAGTTTCAAGAAGAACAACAATATCTATGGCGGCGGAAACCGTGCCTGCATCGTGGGTACCTATACCGACAGCAACCCAACAACAGCAGAAAATGGAACCGGAGAGGCTATCGTAATCATCAACCACTCGCCCCTGGATGATATCATCGACAAGAACGGCGAACCGCTCAGTATGTTCGACTTCACCACCCTTCCGGGTCTCTGCTGGTATATCAGCAGCAAGAATGTTGCCGACCCTCAGTTCTCCGTTTTCGGTGCGGGCTTCGGTGCAAACACCAAGGTGGCTAAGGCAACGGTGTATGCACAGCCGGGTAGCCATATAGATGACGACGGTATCATCGCCGTCGATGGAGCAAAATACCGCTATCTCAATCAGAAAGAAGACCTCAAGACGTACTCCGATTTCGAGATAAGCCTCTATGAGGAATTCAAGAAAGTTAGCAAGGAAGAAAAGAAAAAATATTATGGCAGTGTGGATGGCGGCAATAACGATGGTACAGACAACGACCCGGCAACCTTCCGTCGCTATCGCGTAAGCCGTCTGGCGTGGACGCTCGGTGTACCAGGCTTCTCTTTCCAGACCATCCATGGTGGTGGTTTCTCGGGATATGTAACTGGCGATACCTACGTGGAAACCGACTGCCAGCTTTTCTGCGAAAACATCTATGGTGCAGGTCTCGGAGCCGTGCCTTTCGGAGAATATTCCACGGGCGAAGGCTATGACTTCGGAACGGTAGGTGGCAACTCCAAGATATTCATCAAGGCGGGCTTCGTTGGTCAGAACGTATATGGCGGTGGTGCCGGAGTGGAGTCGGTAAAGAACAAGGATGGACAATACTTCGACTTCCCGGATATGGCAAACGTGCAGAAGACAGAGGTACATGTATATGGTAGAAAACTGAAATTGAAAGATACCAAAACTCGTAATATCGAGATAGACCGTACCCTGATTATCGGAAGCGTATATGGCGGAGGCGATGTGGCAAACGTTGGAAACAAGAATAACCAAACGTACGATACCAACAACAAAGATGATGACACCCATCGCACAACGCTAGTCAACATTCGTGGTGCCGGCATCTATTCGCAGGTATTCGCCGGAGGCAAGGGCCGTCTTGTCACCCAATGCGGCGACGTCACACACTTGGGTGCCATCTATGGCAATACCAGTTTGCTGATAGACCGACCAATCATCACCTATCCATACAGGACGGAAACTGGCGGTTACGAAGATCCTTCTTCAGATAAGAACATGGCGCATCCTGCTGCCGACATCAACAAAACCATGCTGCCATTGCTGATGGAAAAAATCTATGGTGGTTGCCAGAACGGAACGGTATACGGCAACACCTTCGTCACCCTCTATGACGGAAGAATAGGTCATGGCATCTATGGCGGAGGCTTGGGCAGCTGCGACAGCATCATCGTCAATGGCCAGGATTCTCTTGCCATCACCTCGGCTGACGTTACAGGTAACACCAACGTATATATCAAGGGTGGACAGGCAATGCTCACCTCCTACTGGCAGGCAGATACCCGTTCCTGGGAACCGGCAAGCATCATTGAAGGTATCACCTACTCTCCACAGTACAACCACCAGGCTTTGAAGTTCAAAATCAACCACAACATCTATGCCGGTGGAAACATAGCATGCGTGGTAGGCAAAGATGCCCATCTCACCATGGAAAAGGGATTGCTGCATGATAATACCCAGGTGGTTTATGGAGTGAATGTGAAGTTCTTCGAAACCATGGCATGGAAGGAAATATATAATAAGGTGGGATCCCCTCACTTCTGCGTATTCGGTGGCGGCTATGGCGAACATACCATCATCAAGGGAGACACCCATGTGAACATCGCCATGACTGGAAGAGGAAGCAAGATTGACCCATCCATCGATTTGAAGAAAGGCGAAGAATACAAGCACTTCTGGAGCGGATATTCCGTGATGGACTTCGTGGGTGGCGGCTACTCAGGTAAGGTAGAAGGTGAAACCTACGTAACAGGAGATGGTGGTGCCTTCTGTCGCCGACTCTTCGGTGGCGGATTCTACAACTCCGTCAAGGCTACCCATGTGGATATCCATGCGATGGACTGCCGTGACATTTTCGGCGGCGGTATGATGGGTGACGTGGAAAAGAGTACCACGGTAAATATCGGAACCCAGAATCCTTCTGCCACATCATCTGAAAACACTTTCAGCAACAAGGACATCTTCATCCATGGCAATGTATACGGCGGTAACGACGTATCGGGCTATGTAAACGTAGTTGAGAAGAATGGCAACTTCACGGATAATAAAGGATCGGGTACAAATATTAATATATATGGCGGTAAGATTGACGGCGACGTATATGGTGCCGGCAACGGTGACTACCTCTATGCCTTAGACAGAATGGGCAATACGCAGATTACCGTGAACGAAAACTATCCTCTCAACCCGAACGACCCTAATTCGGAAACCACTCCATTGGTATTCACCGTACCGATGAGAGAGAACATGCCTTCTCACAAGGCAGCCAGCGATGCAGCCAAAATGGTGAACATCAACTCATGGAGACCGATGACCAACAAGGTGAATATCAATATCATGGGTAACAGCGGCGAGGATCACGTGCTTATCAAGGGCGATGTATACGGTGGCGGAAACTCTGCCACCGTGCTCAAGGCACAGAAAGCCAATGCGCAGGCAAGTGCGCAGGTAAATGATGAAAGCAATGACCAAGGTAGCTCACAATCAGGTACCCAAACCGTTGCCCAAACCACCGAAACCGTGGGTAGCGTGAATATCAAGATTGGCAGTTACGTCAACATCCGAAGCGTATTCATGGGTTGCAACGGTGATGCACTCTTCACGGCATCCGAAGACAACAACTTCATGAACAAGTTCCAAAAACTGAATGGCGACTACTATGACACCAGCAGGGAACTGGACTTCGCAGATTCCATCGACTGGGAGAACGACCCTTCCAACAAGGGTATCAATACCCTGTATCTGCCAACAGAAAATGCCCAGCGCCCACTCATCTATCCTCATCTTCTCGACCTCTATTTCCAGCCGGTGGAAATGAATATCCAGGGAACTTTGCAATGGGCAGAGAATCTTACCAACTGCACCATCGGTTCTTTCTATTGCGGTGGAAACCGTGGTAACATGAATATCTATCCGGATGCAAATGGTAAGGTGGTGGCTTACGAATTCCCTGAAGGTCTCACCATCACCAGCAAGATTGTGGGTGGCTGCAACAATGCCAACTACGACTATAAGGGAGAGGTTACCCACGAGGGCGGTTATCTGCTGGGAACGGCTCATTCAGAGAAACCATTCATCAAACTGACCATCAAAAACAAGTTTGAACCTGCAGTGGTAGAGGATGCCTACCAAGGCGGTTGCGTTTATGGCGGCTGCTACAAGACGGGAACCGTGAGAGGCGATGTTACCATCGACCTCCGGAGCGACATGCTTGCCGATAAGGATCAGGCGAAACTGGAGAAATCGAACGAATATCTGGCTACCCAACCGGAATACTCCAGCCTCAACGTCTATGGTGCCGGCTATGGTATGGAGAGTTATGTATATGGCAATACCCACATCGTTATGGGTGATAGCATCAGCTGCAAAGAACCAGCGATGGATAACGGTAAATTCTCCGCTTGCGGCGTATCTGCCAACTTCATCTATGGTGGCGGTCAGCAGGGTAATGTCATCGGACTTACCGATGTGGATATCCTCAATGGTCACGTCTTCCGCTCGGTAACCGGCGGTTCCTATTCGGGTTATGTATATGGTTCTACCCAGGTGAAGGTGGGTTATCCTACCTATTATCAGGTGAAGCCATTGCAGAATGGAAAGTATATTCTGAAACGTACCGACCAGAAGAATCTTAATCTGAAGAACAATGATGGAACCACAGAGACACATACCATCAAGCAGGAGATTCATCTGCTTGCCGGCGAGCTGATTTCGCAGGGTGTATATGAAGACATCGTGGCGATAGATAACGGAACCCGAGTAGATATAACAGAATCCAACAAGGACAATTATTTCGCCCTGGTTGCTGCCAAGGAGCCATCTATGAAGTGGGACAACGTACATATCAATATCGATGAAGCGATTTATGGCGGAGGATATTCCCTCGCCCAGGGTACATCCGTCCTGGCAAATAACACCACGGTATTGAAACTGACGGATGAATTCAATGTGGATAAAGCCTTTACCAACAGTGCAGAACATCTGGAAGAATTGAAGTCACTTCCTGGTGGAACCACAGCCGGCTTTGGAGGAAACACCCTGATTCTGGTAGGCGACAGCAAGAGCAGTGAGCATATCACCATCTCCAAGCAGGACATGAAGGAAATCAATCTTCCTAACGGCACCGACCTCTATGGCTATTATTACAGATATTACGATGATAAGAGCAAGGACGAATACACCTATCGCTTCATCTATGAAGCGGTGAAGTATTATAAGGGCGACAAAGTTCCAGATTTGGAAGGCATCATGTATAATAAATTCTATGAATACGACAGCGAGGGTGGTATCTTCGGTGACGGTCACCTCTCCTACGCCCAGGGCTTCCGCAGTGCCGATATCACAGGTTATGGTTTTGCCAAACATACCATCGACAACCCGAAAATCATCAACACTTTCCAGCGAATTGATATCCTGCGACTGGAAGATAACTGCTTCTCGCTGCTCGGTGCACGCGACTATACCGTCAACGAAATCAACAAGACTCCTTACTCTATTGCACGTGTGGGAGAAATCAAGATGGTGGGAAATGAGGTCAAGGCTGATACTGACGGAAAACTGGAAGGCGAACCAGATACACACACCAGCACTTCCGCCAAATTCAAGTATGACTACAAGGCACGCAACTTTATGGGACTCGCCAACAACATCCACTATGTAGGAGCCGTCTATTCCAACATAAAGTTCTCAGACACTTGGCATGACCAACATGGCAAACCAGCAGCCGACAACATCTCATACCAGGATAAAAAGCAGGGTTATATCGACAGATATAAGGAGAACCATGATTTTTCTGCTTTCCAGGAGCGTAACAACGGAACGGCAAAGAACATGGTGGGCATCGCATCGGGCTATGCCCTGAAGATTCAGAACGTGCAGGAAATCATCAATAAGACAACCCAGAAGATGGATGAAATCATCTACTATGGTCCTATCCACGGAATCATAGAGATGAACCTGATAAGCGCACGCCCTGGAGAAGGTGGCGGATATGTATATGCCGACAACGTGCATGAGCGTACCGCGGCAGAGGGAGAAACCAAACACGAGGTAGACTTCCTCGAAACAACAGGAAACTTCGTGTTCCCACTGAACTACACCAACAAGACAGGCAACAACCGCTTCATCGTTGACGATTGTTCGCCAAAGGGTTTCTACAGTTTGGGCGAAGGCATGGATCCAGACAAGGAGATGGACATACACTACTGGTACGTAACGGGCTACAACTATTATTACAACGCCCACATTACGGGTTATACCTATAAGGAGAAAATCACCTTCGACAACGACAACTCGGATGGTCTTACCGCCCTTGCCGGCTTGAAGCCAGGAGCCAAAGTAAGTATCCAGAGTTGGAAGATGAGAAGCGGACATCCTGACGGCAACAACGAACAGGCGGAAAACTACCAATGCGATTTGGAGAAAAAAGCACCAGATTTGTACAAGCTCTACGTGGGTGCATCGGATTCCACCTCCTTTATAGGTGCTACATCCCAAGACCAGGCGGATAAAGACAAAAAAGGATTTTCTGCCATCCTGTCCATGTCTGAAAAGGAGAAGATTGATAGTATTTATTATAAGACCGAAGTATTCAATGATGCCATCCAGGGAGGGGATGCCAAGATTGCTTTCCGCCTGTACGACAACAACGTGAATAACGCAACGCCGAAATACTACAAGGAACATCTCTCCAAGAAGTGCCAAGCTACTCTCGTACTGGAATCACCAGCCTTAAACGAGGATGGCAGCCAAAAGAAAGACAAGGATGGCAAGGACGTGAACTATACCTACACCATCTATCTTACCATCGAGTATGTAGAGGGACCTAACTTCACGGGTGGCATCACCATCGACAACTGTGCCCTGCCTGGCGAGATGATTCGCCTGAAGAAAGACAAGGTGAAAATTTCCGCCGACCAGTCATTCGCACCGAATGGCTACTTCTGGCACATAGGCAAGTTGAAGAAGAATGAAAAGGGAGAATTCGAGAAGGATGACAAGGGCGACATCCAGTTTGAAGGCGGAAACGGTTGGCTGCTTGCAACCACGACATCGAAAGACACCTATAAGCAGGGCGACAAGATAGACAAGGACCGCAACGACCTCTTCGCAGGTGCCAAATACGACAAGACCACCGACTATCTCGACATTCCTGCCTACTACTTCATGAACGGTTACGGTGTGCAGCTGGGTGTCACCATGACGGGTATCAAGGAGACGGTGTTCCCTGTGAACATAGCACCAGGTGACACCCTCGTGGTTCACAACTATCACCAGATGGATCCTCATAAGGCAGGAATTGACCTGCACCTATCTGAGGCCATCAAACGTGCCCAGAAGGAATCGAACTTCGCTGAACCTCGCATCTATATCAACGATGCCAGCGACCTGAAGGCGTTCATCAACTTCGTGGATACAATAAAAGGAAATGCCCAGTTTATCCTGCAGAACGACCTCACCATCCCTAAAGACTTCGATGGCAGCAAGATTATCTTCAAGGGTACCCTGCATGGCAACGGTCACATCATTAATGGTTTAGGTAAAGACCAGGCTCTCTTTGCGGAAAACCAGGGAAAAATCTACAACCTCGGTCTGGCAACGGGACGTATCGCTGCACAGGGCTGCACCACGGGCACCTCATCTACGGGCACCACATCTACGGGTGAATACCACTGCTGCTTTGAGTATGCCCCTGCCTCTTCTAAACCTATTGTATATGGAATGGACGGCACGGCTAACAGTAGCTATACGCTTGATGACTTCAAGTATGGCAAGGTGGCATACGATCTGAATGGCTACTACCAGCGTGCCCGCACAAGCCATGACAAGGAGGAAGACAAGACGGCACTGAAGTACATCTACGACTATTATGCCAACGGTGACTATCAGTATGCACACCGCAAGGATGCCATCACGGGCAAGAACACGGGTATCACCTATCTCCGTACGGGTCAGGATAGCGACCTGCCTAACTATGGTCAGACAGAAACCCGCCACGACCAGAATCATGCCATCGACAAGGCGCGTGCACAGGGATACGTAGCGGCAACAAATACAGAAAAGGAATCCCGCACAGGCTACTACCTGCCTCTGTTCAATGAAAACAAGTACGGCAGTGAACAGATGAACGACTTCCTCTTCTGGGGACAGAGCCTGCAATCAACTCCGGAAAATTATCCTGCCAAGATAGCATCGCAGCAGAACAAGTACATGATCAACCGAGTATATCGCACCGACGGATATTACGGAAGTACAAATGGCAAGTTCTACTACAACGCCTACAACCAGGATGGCAGAAACATGGGTACATACGTACACCGTCCTGGAACAACAGCCATCAACTTTGCTGCCAGCGATGACAATGCCACCTCTTTCTACGATTTCATCATCAAGGATGGGGTGACCCGAAACCTCCTGGTTTATACGGAAGGCAACAAGGAGGACAACGCCACCGATGCATACGACATCGTAAGCAAGGCATTGAGTTACGACGAGAACACAGCAGAAAGTCTCATCATGGGACACCATATCGCGAAATCAGGCGAATCCTACGCTACCCAGAAACTCCATCTCGTAGAACGCACTCCTGATAGCAAGAACAGCGAGGGCGATGCATGCGTCAACAACGACTTCTGTGTACCTATCCCATTCTCGGTAACCAACCATGCCTGGTATGTACGCAAGCCATTGTATTATGCAGAGAATACCACGGGAGCATGGGAAGGCATCTGCCTGCCATTCACCGTTCAGAAGACGGAAGCATCCATCAATGGTGAGATTACGCATTTCTACGGAACGAAAGATCTGCACCATGAGTACTGGCTCCGTGGCTTGACGGAAGTAAAGGATACAAATGCTGTAAATGCAGCCAATGCAACCGAGAAGGCTGCCATCTTCCAGCGCCCAGGTGCTGCAGAAGGCGATGGACTCTTCCATGTTGCCAACGCAGAGACTCAGGAGTATGAGTTCCATAACACCTTCTTTGTAAATACTTACAAGGCTTGGTCGTATAATGAGGAGAAAAATTCATATTATAATGAGTCGCATACCTACCCGGGCTATCTCCCGCTTACAGCCGGAATACCATACGTGGTTCGCTTCCCGGGTGAGCGCTATTATGAGTTCGACCTTTCAAGTAAGTTCTACAACAGTCTCTTGAATAAGAAGGCAGCGGCTCAAACCATCACCTTCCATGCCTATGGTGAGGCAAGCAATGAGGCTTCAAAGAAGGCTATCGTGATTCCTATCACCCAAAACATGGGAACAGAGAATATCAGCGGCTTCTCGCACAGAGGAACCTTTGCTGCCCAGCAGGTGGTGAACGGCACTCTCTACGGCATGAACGACAACGGAACAGCGTTTGTCTCTGCTTCAGGTTCAGCGTTGGCTTCTACTCCGGGTTCAGCCCTATCACACACCACCGTGATGCCGTTCCGCACCTATATGGCACCAGCAAGCCAGCAGGCGAAGGGTCGTTCTACCGATGCAACAAAGGTAATCCGCATCAGCGAGACCACGGGCATCGACAGGATTGAGCCAGAGGCGAATGGCAACGATGAGGATACTCCTGCAGGAGAATACCTCCTCATCCGCCCTATCGGTGCTCATCGTGTAAGCATCGAGAGCACCTACGCCACCCAGCTCAAGGTATTCTCAACCACCGGTCAGCTTCACCGCATCCTGGATGTGCAGCCAGGCACCGCCACCTACAGCGGTTTCCCTGATGGCATCTACATCTTTGGCAAAAGTAAAATCATGGTAAAATAACAGAATATATATGAACAGAAAGAACAAGATATCAACCGGCAAGCTGCTCCGTTCCATCATGATATTCCTCATGATGGGATGGATGGGATGTGCGTGGGCACAGAATACAGCATCCTCCGAACAGCTGATTTACTCCACCGATTTCCAGGAATGGGATAATATCGACTGTACATCTACGGTGGATAAGGTGGTCAATCTCAAGACCCAATATACCAAAGAGGACTTTACACTCACGCTCCATGGCGTGGGTGTGGATCCTATTGGAACTGATGCCAAGAAATTTCCCGGTTACACCGGATACTTGAAGACGGCAAAATATAAATCTGAATACAAGCAGGATTTTCCTACAGCGATAACATCCCCACTGAATAGTATCACCAGAATAGAACTCATTCAAGTGGCAACGGGTAAACAGAGAGGTATCAAGGTATCTGTAAAGGGAGATGGAGATGAAGATTGGATTCCACTTCATAACAAAACTATCGAAACAGCTACTGGCGAAAAACTCTCCATTGATGTACAAAGAACCTATTGCCAGATTAAATTCGAGAACTTTGATGATCCAGTAAAAGGGCGTGACAACAATGCCTATATCGGAGACCTCAAAATCTACGGCAACGTATCAGGAGCCGTTACTCCGAATGTTCTGAAACAGATCAACTTTCAGAAATCGGATGATATAGCAGGTAAATTCCCTATCAAACTCATCTGCAATGAGGAAGATAAGGTCACCCTGCCATCCGGCAATACCTTCTCACGCCCTGGCTATACCTTTATCGGTTGGACGGATGGAGAGCAAGTCTATCAGCCGGGTGCTACCTATACCGCTACCAGCGCTACTACCCAGATGAAAGCCAAGTGGGAAAAGAACAGCTATCAGCTCTATGACAGCAATCAGGCGACAACGGTAGTTTGGAGTTTTAATCCAAACCAAGCACCTGCCATCAATATCTTCCGCTCCAATCATCAGAAAAATCTATCCTATACCCACCCTGCCAGCATCTTTATCAATGAGAGCACGCAGGTAAGCCAGGATGTAGCTCTGGATATCCACATCGATGAAGATATCAAAATGTTGCAAAACGGAAAGATAGACAATACGATGGCTGGAGCTACGGGTGCCCTGGTAAAGGATAGCGTGAAATTCACTTTACCAGCCATCTATGGCATGAAAGTAGCCTTCCATGCCTCAACTGCTATGGGAGAACTCATCCTCACTGATGATGCAGGAACTTCTCTGTCATCTGCATCTGCTACAAATGCCGGCAAAACAAACGCCGCAACAACAAATGCCGTCACATCTGATGACGGCAAAATCATCACCTTCACCTATCTGGGCGATGCAAAATCCATTACCTTTATGATGAAGAAGGCAAGCCAAATTGAAGGAACCGACTGTTATCTCCAAGATATCACTGCCATCTATCCACTGGTGCCTAATGTAGTAGCCGTCAATTCCATATCGAATGCAGATGCTACGGCATTTCCGAATGAAAAACCTCAGAATGCAGGTAAGGTTACCATCACACTTAAAACTGCAGTTTCGTCACATAACAATATCGGAAACCGATATAAAGTAGGTGATGTAGTAACCATTTCTGCTACTCCAGATTATGGCTACGACTTTAAAGAATTCAAAATCGGCGAAACACCACAAGCTTCTTCTTTCGATTATACCGTAAATGATGGCATCAATAACATAGAAGCCATCTTCCTGCGCAAAGAACTGCACAAGGTTACAGGCAAGCCATCGGATGCCAACCTGGGTTCTGTATCCCTTTCTCCTCATTATGATAATTTCTATCAGGAAATACGCGAAAAAGGAAGCAATGGAAAACCGGGAAAGATAATTCAAATAGAAAGCTGGTATACTCCTCAAACAGAAGTAACGGCTACAGCTGAAGCTGCAGCCAACTACCGTTTGGAGTATTGGAAGAAAGATGGCGATGAAACACAGTACAAAGGTGATAACCTGAAATTCACCATAGGAAATCAAGACGAAACGATCACCGCCCATTTTGCCATAGGTCACAAGGGAAAAGTTTGTTTTGACTACAACGGCACCCGAGTGAACGGAGAACAGGAAAAGGCTGATTACCAAAATGCCGTCAGCCAGCAGCTTCCTGAAATCAAGGATGTTCTCTCCTTCACCATCCCAACCAACTACACCTTCTTCAAAAGCGTAGATAATGAGGGAAATCAGAAAGAGAAACAGTACACCCTCGACCACTGGGAAAATAAAGACAATCGTTCACAGCATTACGAACTGGGCAATACCTATTCATTTGAGGAAGAAAACGAAGTCCTGACCCTCGTCCCTGTTTTCGAGGAAAACCTTACCACACAAGACAACCGCATCAACAAACCGGTAATCCGCTACGACTTCAGTAGAAAGGTGAAGGAATATGAAGGCCCTACTTCAGGAACCACCCGAAAAGTTTGTGCTCCCAATGTGGATATCAAAAAGAACCAGAACATCTTCTGGACGACAAAAGCATATACCAACGTTCGCAAAGGTGGTAAGGACCATCCCCATTGGCGCGACGTTGCTCTATGGTGCAACACGGGCAAAAATGGCTATATCCGAAACGAAGACTTCGACGACTGGTGTGCCTTCGGTCCTGGTACCACATTCTGGACGGCAGCAGGAACAGGAAACCAAATATCAATCCTGTCGTACTCAAAGATCACATCAACCACCATTGATGGCGTAGTGCCGACACTCAACAGAGAACGTACCAACATAGAACGCCAAAAAGCCGGACTTCCGACGCTCGAAGAAGAGGAACAGGGCAAAAGCGTTAAAGCCTATATGTATGTATACAGTTACACCACCATTAATCCTGATGTACGCGTACCTATTATAATAGGGGACGACTACTCTTACTACCAGTGGATGGAAATAGAGATGCAGGCTGCCAACTGGGTGACCCTTCATACAAAAATTGATGATGAAACACATGGCAGAATCGAGAAACCAGAACTCGTCATCACAGGAGAAGGACATGAAATCTCGAAGATGGAAGATGGCGGCTATGCCTTCCACCGAGGAGAGCGCATCAAACTGACCTTCGACCGAAAGAAAGGCTATGAACTGGATAAGATTGTCGACTTAGATGACCTGGATGAAGACGGCGAACCCGTTGCCGTACTGAAAAAGACGGAGAATGGCTATTGGAGTATCACCGAAGATAACCAAGACGTCTTCAAGGTAACAACCGCCGAGAATTATCCGGATAATAGGAATGTTTATTGGGCAGAAGACAACATCCGCACAAAATACGAGGTGGAATTCGACATCACTGCCCATCACAACCTGCAGGTATGTTTCAAGGAGAAGGATAAAACCTACCACATTACCTACAATGCAGGAGATTACGCTTCAGGTACATCACCCGAAGCTACCTGGGTAGAAGAAGGCGACCTGTTTAAAATTCCAAGAAACACCACCCTTTATTACGAGGGAAATACCCTGGCTTATTGGAAAGACAGCAAGGGAGATGCATACAGGATTGGCGATCGTTGTCCTGCCCAGGCAAGCAACCTGAGAATGTTCCCGGTATTCGAACCAAACAAGTTTAGTCTTCTCCATCTCAACAAGCAAGCTACGGCAACCTGGTTATTCACCCAGGACGATGATGCTCCTACCATCAACTATCAGAAAACGGCGGGTATCCTCGTTACGCAGCTTGAGATGAAAGCTGACGAAATGGAAGAAACTGCCTGGATTGATGTGAAAATTGACCTTGATGCAACCAAAGGCAAATTCGACAATACCACGGATAGAACTGAACGAATACAGATTAATAAAGGTTCTGTCATCGCATTTACAGCTACCCCTAACTGCAAGGCGGTATTGAAAACTACCGAAAGCAATAAGAAGGTAAAGATTGCAGGACAGGAAAAAACGCTTACCAATAATCAGGCTGAAGCAACGTGGGAAAGAGAAACGTCGGAACAGAAAGTGGAATTCCTGGAAGAAAAGACTTACGGCAAGAGTTTCAGCGTAACCTATTTCCCGCAAGAAGAAGGAACGCAGACTGAAATCAGTTCTTTAACCTGCAATGGAAAAGTATATGAAAACAAACAGCAAATAGAGGAAGAAATAGGCAAAAATGGATATCTCACCTTCTACGCCTCTCCTTGGGAAAACGATGAAAAGATGCCTACCATCACGGGTACGGCAACACAAGGTGGAACGGTGGAAGCCACAGAAGCAACCGTACTCACAAAGGAATGCATCGTAACGGTGAAAAACAAAAATGGTGTAACCGTGGAGACTTATCCGGTGAAATTCGAATTCGATGGTGAGCCTAAGGATTATCCTTTGTGCAAATCAATCACCATCAACGGAAAGACATATAACGGAACCAACATCAGTCTGGACAATGTTGCCAAAAGCGGTGTCATCAGTTTTAAGTTCAATCGTACGATGGAGGCAGCTGGAAGTTCTACCAAAGCCGGCAAGGAACAGCTAATCAAATATTGGGACCAGCCTGCCGGAGAAACCATTAAGATAGAAATCAAGCCTGAAGATGGTATATTCAAGGACATCTATGGCATGACCTGCCAGCAACCGATATCCATAACGCTCAATATCACCAAGGTAGAAAACAGTTATGAATATCATACCTTCGACTTCATCGTTGGTGCAGAAGGCTACGGCGATATGGACGAAGCCATCAAAGCTGCCAATGGAAAGGCAGAAGGAAAGAGCTACAACAATACAAAGGCAGACGGACAGCGTTACTATATCTTTGTTCCGGATGGTGACTACCAGCTGACAGGAAATACCACCATTTCATGCAGTACTGACCCAGAGGATGCACCTAAAGATGAAAAGGGTAAGCCAAAGACCGACATGAACGGACAGAACAATGGTATGACGGAAATCGTAAAGTCAAATATCTCTCTGATCGGACAAAGCAAGGAAGGGGTAAGGATATGGAACCATCCTATCGTGGAAGGTATCACATATACCGCTACCATCAACCTGCCAAAACTGGAAAATAAGACCATTGAAGATTTCTACGTACAAGACCTCACCCTGGAAAACAAATTCGACTACTGGGGTTCTGTATCTGGCCAAGATGCCAGCGGTGCCGGACGTGCAGTCGCCTTCTGGGACAAAGGAAACAGAACGGTGATGAAGAATGTTTCACTCCTCAGTTGGCAGGATACTTATTACTCCGATAACTCAAATGACAACTATCGTGGCTATTTCGAAGGTTGCGACCTGGCAGGTGTGGTTGACTGGATTTGCGGCAACGGCGACATCTGGTTTGAAAGATGCAACCTGATTCATCGCGACCGTACAGGAAACAACATAGCTGCATCTAGCACCGAAGTAGGTCAGGAATGGGGATATGTATTCAACAACTGCAATATCAAGGTAGAAAATGAAGATCCCCTCAAGTTCAAGGACCAGAATTGGACGCTTGCCCGCCCATGGAACAATTCACCGGCATGTACATTCATCAATACCAAGATGTATACCCAGCCACGCAAATATGGCTGGACCAAGATGACTGCCGGTCTCAAGCTCCGATTCCATGAATTCAAGAGCATGGATGGCTATGGCAATCCGATTCCATTGGAAACCCGTTCGCTTGCCGCCTGCACTCCTGCCCCAGGTTCCGACGACTGTATTCTCACGGATACCACCGGATATAATATCCGCAACGTGATGAGTGGTACAGATGCCTTCGATCCTCAAATTCTCTGCCGTCAGATTGATGCCAAATCCGGTTTGCAATCAAACAAAAGCAGCGAAGAAGAGGTAGAAAAAGAAAAGGCTGAACCGAAGAACCATATCGTGTGGGAAGATGAAATCACCATCAACGACAACCTCCTGCAATGGAAGGCGATGCCTGAGGCACTCTGCTACTTCCTTTTCAAAAAGAATGAGGAAACAGGCAAATGGATTTACAAGGAGAATACGATAGAGAACCAGATCAATCTCAACGACTATGGCAATGGCTACTACTGTATACGTGCAGCCAACCAGCGTGGCGGATTGGGAGCAGCCACCAAGGAGATGCAATATGTGATAACAGACCCTTATAAACTGGACATCAAAAAGGTGGGAGAATTTAAGGAAAATGGTGTTGACTATGGCTGGTCTACCATCTGCCTGCCATTCAATGCCAAGGTTCCTGAGGAAGTAACGGCGTATGCTGCTACAGCTCACACAGCTCAAAATTCCCAGGACGAGACTACCAAGGTTTCTGACCTCACCATGACGCTCACGCCAGTAGAGGTCATCAATGCCGGCAAGGGATATGTGGTTTACGGACCAGTAGACAAGCATTCCTTCCATCCTACTTCGATGGAAAGTAGTAATGCAACTATCCTGAAAGGTAACCCAACCTCAACGGATATCCCGGTAGAAAACAACAAGGGTTACGTCTTGTCATACAAGAGCACCTGGGGCATCGGCTTCTACAAATATGCCGGTTCCACCCTAGCCGCTTACCGTGCCTGGTTGCCAAAAGAAATGGTAACAAGCAGCAACCAGGATAATCTGGCACTGGGCAAGCAAAACATCCACTTCGTCTTTGCCAAGGGCGAGGATACTGCCATCCACAATTCTATCATCTGGCAGAATGATCAGGAGGATGACAAGTACTATAATCTCTCAGGACAACGGGTAGAGACGCCATCAAAGCCAGGCATCTATATCTCGAAGAAAAAGGGAAAAAAGATTATCAGATAAACTCCTTTTAAAAAGAAGGAATTAAAACTATATCGAGAAATACGATAAAACGCAAAGAGGCACGCTTCGTTTTTTTGAAGCGTGCCTCTTTTTTATATTCTTATAGGATAAATCTATAAACTATAAACTATAAACTATGCATCATCCCTTCCAGCTTCTCCTGCGCCTCCCGCATATCTCTTTCGAAATTCACATGGTCGAGAAGAAATTCCTTCCTGCCTTGCGAAAGAAGCTGATAAAGCTGGGGATTCATCCCCTCTACATATTGCGAGATGGCATACTCGATGTCATC